>NZ_JAZFTO010000139.1:0-19485 GCF_036446775.1 Candidatus Desulfatibia sp. | reverse complement strand
CAGGCGCGTCTAATTACCATGTCGAAGCCGAGGCTTTACTTTAGGTTCTCCTCGGTGTAAAGCAAAAGCTCAATCATGCGTTCGAGGAGCTGGTCGGGCGGGTATCCGCGGAAGTTTTTAAAGACGAGTTCCTTGGCAAAGAGCCTACAAATGTAGCGAAGTTTCAGTGCTTTTTTGCGTGATGAAAAAACGAAGTCACGGTGTCCGCTGTTAATGACGATTACGTTCTGTTCTTCCGAGTACTGAGATCTCCACAGCTTACCGGGCTCGTATTTGAACGTGTAGCCGGGTAGTCCCTGGCGCGGTCCCGCTGGTTGCCTGGGTTCGGGAATCAAGGTGTCCGTTACCGTTATTATTGCCTCGGCGGTGCATACAATGTCTTTTTGGCGGACGGTCACGCCGACACGACACAGTTCCGGATCGGAAGCGGCCATAAAAGCTGCAATTTCTCCTTCACCGTTTTCGAAGCGCCCTCCACCCTCCAGAATCCGCCACAAAAACGTCAAGTCCTTTTCCACAAGACGGTGCGACCGATCGCGGGGCAACGCGCGCAGGCTTTTTGATTTTCCTACCGATACAACGCAGGAGGCCGGCGAAATCCGCACGCTGTGCAAAGGACCGGCGTAATCGAAAAACTTCTTCTGAGGCTCATCATCTGCTTGCTCAGATCCCAACGCTTCTTCTTTTCCTATCAGCAATGCAGGTGCGGACGGCTTTTTACGTTTCTTTGAAACTCTTCCTCCTTGCATGTCGGCATGAATGTCGAACCAATCGTACTCCTCTGCCGGAAGATTTAGCAAGGCTTCTCTCAGCGCTCTTTGTACGGAACGTAGAATGCGCTTGCTGGCCTGTTCCTCTTCGGCTTTTTTCTGCGCAGCGATGATCCCGCTCAAGACCTCTTCAACCGGTTCAAGTGAACGGCATAAATCGACAAAGGTATCGTCGCAAATAATTGCGCTGCGCGTCCCGGGAGTCAAATGTAGAAACGGCGCGTCCACGATTCCCTGAAGATAACCCGTGTTCCAGGGTGTATGCTGAAAGGCCTCAAAGTCCAGGACGTTCTCCAGTATGCGGGTTCCCGCGCGATAGAGGCCGACGCGGTTTCCAGTTTCAGGCTCGGCCAAATAGAGCTCGAGGTAGATATCACCGTGACCGCACTTGGCCTCGGGCAGTTGGTGCAGGAGCCTTCCCGTAAATTGACGGGGCTCAACCTTGTACTCTTTTCGCGCCTGGCGGTCGATTACCCGGATCTGGACTCCGGAGTTCCGGATCCGGTCCCGCAGTTCCGATGCAAGGAACCACTGGATCTTCTCTCCGCTCAATTGGCGAATACCGGGCAATAGTGGTTTGATCTTCAATTCGGTTCCTCTCTCCGGAAAGAGCGTTCTTCTCTGCAACACTCGGTAGCTGGGATTTCCCTTGGCCATACGCATTTCGTACATTTTGCCGTCAACGCCTGCGGATGAGATCGACAGTTCTTCACCCACGATCCAGAAGCTCATCAGGCCGATTCCAAACTCTCCTTGAATGCCTTCCGCTCCCTCGGCCTTCAGTCGTTTTTTTATCGAGTCACAAATATGTGTAGCCACGAATTTGAAGTCTGGAACGCCCTGGTCATCTCGCATAATGCCGTCCCCGTCGTCGGCAATTCGAAGATAGGGCTGGCCGCCCTCTCTCCCTCGTACGATCGTCACATTATGCGCCTGCGCATCAATGCTGTTCTCGACAAATTCAGCAACAGCCTTCAGAGGATTGGTCTGTGACAGGGCAATAATCGTGATGGCGTTCCAGTCATCACCGATTCTCAGTTTGCCGGTCATCTTCTTTTTCTTTTTACGCCGGGTAGTTTTCGCTTTTGCCATAGCACTGCTCGATAATGTTGATTTGTTAAGAACCCGCTTTTTGCAAGCGTATATATTGAAAGATTCTAATTGTGTATTGGACTCAGGCGAACCGTAATATACTGCAATATACTGCTCAATTAGGGTTACAACCGTCCTTTTCTTAAAATAGCTACCAGCAGCCATATTCCCATGATGGCGGCGGCTAAAAACCCGATAATTCCGATTAGAGATATTCCATAAAACAAAGGCGGGATTGCAGAGATAACGATCAGGGCCGAACCGATGATCAGCGCGGCGATAATGATTGAAAAAGATATGCGGTTGCTGATCTGGTCATGGGTTGCCAGCATGGTCTCAAGACCTTTGTGCTCCATCTGCACCGCCAGTTTTTGCCGCCGGATCAGGCGCATGATCTCAAGCAGATCTTTGGGAAACCGGTGCACAAATTCCAGCATATCAGATCCCAGCTTGATAATGTCGCCGGCAATCCTGCCCGGATAGAATCTGGCTAACTTTACCTGTTCGATAAATGGAGCGGTTTGCCTTATCATATCGAAATCCGGATTGAGCATGAGACCAACGCCCTCAACAGTGGTCAGCGTTTTCATCATCAGGAAAATACCCGGCGGGATTAGCAGGCGATGGCGGGAAACCAGTTCCAACAAACGGTTGAGCAATTTGCCGATTTCAATATCCTTAAGGGGCTTGTAAAGATGCTGTCCCATGAAATCGGCCACATCTTTTTCCAGAAGGCGAATATCCGGTTCATGATCCCAGCTGGTCAGCCTCAGGAGCGCCTGGGCCGCCCGTGATTCATGCTTATGAACCACGCTGTCGATAAGATCGACAAATTCCTCCCTGGTCTGCCGGTCGACAGAATCCGTCATGCCGAAGTCCAGCAAGCAAATCACGTTCTCCGGCAGGACGAAAATATTCCCCGGATGAGGATCTGCATGGAAAAAACCGTGCTCAAATACCTGTTTCAAAAAAAAATCAGCCCCGCGAACGGTAATGATCTCCCGGTCATATCCGGCCTTATCGATGCGGTCAATGTCGGAGATTTTGATACCTTCCATAAACTCCATTGTAAGCACCCGTTGGGAACTTGTATCTCTGAAGACCTTTGGAACGTAAACGCTGGGATCGGTTAAAAAATTCTGCCCAAACCGCTCCATGCTTGTCGCTTCAATGGTATAATCGATTTCCTTTTCGAGCGTCCTGGCGAATTCCTCAACAATTTTCGCAGGACGGTAGAGCGACATCTCCTCGATATTGCGTTCCATCAAGGTTGCCAGATGAAGCATAATCTCAAGATCTACTTCTATAATCTTCTTTATGCCGGGACGTTGAACCTTGACCGCTACGGTTTCACCGTCAGCCAATCTGGCCCTGTGCACTTGTCCGATGGATGCGGAAGCAAAGGAGGCCTCGTCAAAAAATTCAAAAAGATCTTTCAGGGGGACGCCAAACTCAGCTTCGATGATCCCTCTGACTTCGCTGAAATCGAAAGGCGGAACGTTATCCTGGAGTTTGGCAAGCTCTTTTATGAAGTGAACCGGAACCAGGTCGGAGCGCGTTGAAAGTACTTGCCCCAGCTTGATATAGGTAGGCCCCAGCTCTTCAATAGCCATTCGGACTCTTTGCGCCCTGGACAACTTTTCCATACGATCGCGCCGTTTGCTGGAAATCAATTGAAGGCCGACTTCAATGTACTGTTCGATCTTTAAAAGCTCGATCAGATCTCCAAAACCATACTTGAAAAGAATAGCCAGAATCTGGCGATAGCGGCTCAAATGGCGGTAGGTACGGCCTATAATACCGATTTTTCGTATACTAAGCATATGGTTTAAAACCTTAAGTTTCGGGCCTCTCACTAATAGCTTTTTTCAGATCCCTTATCTCCTTTTTCAGCCCTTTTAATTCATCGGTGGTGACGACACCCGCCCGCTTCATAAATTCTTTAACGACCTTTTCAACCTTTTCTTCGAGTCTCTTTTGGGTATCGTCATACCGTTCCTGAAGATCCTTAATGAACTTACCCCCTTCTTTTTCAGACATATTGCCTTTTTGGGCCAGTTCCCTGGCCAGGTCTTCGACCTCATCCTTTGCAATCAAGGCCAGACCGATGCCGGTCAGCAGGGACTTTTTAATAATATTAAACATTACAGCCTCCTTTTATTCACACAATGAAGAAAATTATATTTTTAGGCAAAACTTTTTCAATGCCACTAAGGCACAAAGGCACAAAAAAAGTAAAATAAACATATCCTTTGTGTCTTGGTGCCTTAGTGGCAAACATTATTTAGTCTTGACCTTTCCAGGCCAGGTACTAACTAATTTAGCTTGCCTATAATGACACCGGCAATGGTATTCTTCTGAATCTCTTTGGTGCCCTCGTAGATTTCCGTAATTTTGGCGTCGCGGTAGAAGCGCTCGACTTCATACTCGGCCATGTATCCGTATCCTCCCAGCAGCTGTATGGCCTCGTCGGCGACTTCCACAGCGGTGCGGGCTGCATACATCTTGGCCATAGAGGTCAGTTTGGGATCGATACGATCCTGGTCAAAGTTCCAGGCGGCCTTATAGGTGATGAGCCGGGCGAGTTCGATTTTCGTGGCCATATCAGCAAGTTTATGCTGGGTGACCTGGAACTGAGCAATCTTTTTGCCAAACTGTTCCCTTTGCTTGACATATGCCAGCGCTCGATCAAAAGCTCCCTGAGCAATCCCAAGGGCCTGGGCGGCAATCAATATCCGGCTTTCATCAAAAAATTCCAGCACCTGATAAAAGCCCTTCCCCTCTTCACCAATCAGACTCGAGGCCGGAACACGGACATCTTTAAAAACGATCTCCGACGTAGATATCATATGGATACCCATCTTTTGTCCGGCATCTGTGGCTGCAACCCCTTTGCGGTCCGCCTCCACCAGAATCATGCTGATGCCCCGGTAAGTCGGTTTGCTGTGAGGATCGGTCTGGCAGAGAACACAAAAAAAGCCGGCCTGCTCGCCGTTGCTAATGAATATTTTGGAACCGTTGATGACCCAGTGGTCCCCATCTTTTTCCGCACTTGTATCCATGAAAGTAATATCTGAGCCATGATCGGGTTCTGTAAAAGCCCCGGCGGAAAGCATTTGGCCTTCTGCTACCGGCGGCAGAAATTTTTCTTTGAGCTCGTCACTGCCAAAATGCAAAAGGCATTCAGATGCAAAGTTGGCCAGTATCAAGGCACTGCCGATAGAGGAATCTCTCCTGCAGAACTCTTCGGCCACAAGGATATTCTCCAGAACCCCGAGCCCTTGCCCGGAGTATTTCTCCGGAAAATGTATGCAGATAAACCCAAGGTCGGCTGCTTTTTGCCAAATTTTTGTCGGAAATTCGTGTTTTCTATCAAGTTCAAGCGCAAGTTCTTTATCAAACTCACCCTTGGCAAAATCCCTGGCGGCTTTCTGAATTTCTTTTTGCGACTTTGAGAGTTCGAAATCCATCCGGTTACTCCTTTAAAGATTTTTATAAGCCTAGGGCTTGTTCAGTTTCAGGTAACTTTCCTAGAAAAAATCTTTATTTATTTAGCATAAACATAGAAATATTGCAAGAAGTTTGAAATACTTACACAGTTTTTAGCATTTACCGCCCTGTAAGCGCCAATTCTGTCCATCACTAAACGCGTACCGCGCAGGCGCGCCACACGCAACCACCCCTTGAGATTTGCTCAACTGGGGAAAAGAGACTTGACTGTCTGGCGGTGCTGCTCTATTTTGTGTATCAATTTGGTACAACAATGCCATGGTTAAAATCGATGTTTTTGTAAAAAGGAACTAATTTGACCGCACTGCTCCCCGCAAGCAACAAAAGCTGGATATGCTGGTCGTAGTGTAATGAAGATCCCGCAAGGTTACTTGCGGGAGTTTCATAAAATCGTAACACGATTTTATTTACGAAAGGAATTTGAAATATGCCGATTTCAATTGCACTGGCCGGGAAAGGCGGCACAGGAAAAACCACTGTTGCGGGTATGCTGATCAAGTATCTGATAGAGACGGGCAAGTCGCCGGTACTGGCTGTTGATGCCGACAGCAATGCAAATTTAAACGAGGTTCTGGGCCTTGAAGTTTTCGATACGCTTGGAAATGCCCGTGAGGAGATGAAAAAAGGGGTAGTTCCCAGCGGAATGACCAAAGATGTCTTTATGGACATGAAACTTCAACAGGCCATTGTGGAACATGACGGCTATGACCTTGTCGTTATGGGGCAGCCGGAGGGCTCGGGCTGCTATTGTGCTGCAAATACCCTTTTGACGGGCTTTCTGGATAAACTTATCGGTAATTACCCTTATATCGTCATTGATAATGAAGCCGGAATGGAGCATATCAGCCGGCTGACCACCAGAAATGTTGATGTTCTTCTCATTATAGCGGACACTTCTCGGCGGGGACTTCAGGCCGCCTTCAGAATCGAACAACTTGCCAAAAGTCTGAACATCGGCGTCGGAAAGAGTTGCCTGGTCATCAACCAGACCCGGGAAGAACCTTCTGATATGGTTTTGGAAATGATCAGCAAGGAAAATTTGGAACTTGCCGGAACGATCCCTGCGGACGACACCGTCTACGAATATGATCTAAATGGACGTCCAACTGTAGAAATTCCAGATGATAATCCGGCTGTACAGGCAGCATTTGATATATTCGCCAAGATCCTTCCCTAATTGAGCGTAAACGCTGCAATGGATGCATCCAGCCCTTACGAGGACCTCTACATTTACTATCTTCCGCCGGATCAGCAATTATTCGGCCCCGATTATATCGGCTGCTGGCCCTGGCCGCATTCCGGCTGGGTTGCAGCAAAACCCTTGCTGTTGACCTGAATTTTCTGGCGGTAAATACTGCCTTGAAAAATGTACGCCTGAACAGGATGCAGGACACAGTTTTGGTTATCCAAGGACTTGCTGAGGATTTTATTGACTCACCTTGCGATCTTGTGATAGCAAATATTCACTATGATGTTATGAAGCAATTGGTAGATGCGCAAGGTTTTTTTGATAAAGAGTGGTTTATTCTGTCCGGGCTCTTGCACACCCAGGCCATAGATATTGCCTACAGGTTATCCCGGCATCCTTTCCAAATCATAAAAAAATGAGACCCAGACGGAATCTGGCATACGTTTCTCGGTAGGATCAGGTAGCTAATCATTGCGAAAGGTTAAACATGTACATCAAATGTTGGGGATCTAGGGGTTCCATTCCTGTTTCAGGCAAGGATTATCTTAAATACGGAGGCGATACCACCTGCCTTGAAATCAGGGCAAAAAGCGGCGATATCATTATCGTCGATGCTGGAACCGGAATCCGCAGGCTCGGCAACCAGTTGATTGAGAATAAAGACTTTAAGTATCATTTCATCTTCACTCATGCCCACTGGGATCATTTGATGGGGTTTCCATTTTTCAAGCCACTCTATTTTGCACAGTCCCAACTTTTAATGCACAGATGCCCGTTTCACAGCGATTTTGTGGCAACCATACTTTCCAAAGTCATGTCCCCGCCGAACTTTCCGGTAAAATATGATGATCTAAAAGCCCAAATCGAATATCAGGAAGCATGCCCCGCAGCATTTGAAATCGGTTCTGTAACCGTAGAACCGATCCGCATCAGCCATCCTAATAACGGCAGTGGATACAAGTTTACTGAAGAAGGCAAATGCTTTGTTTTTCTTACCGACAATGAACTCGATTTCGTCCATCCCGGCGGTTTAACATTTAAAGATTATTTGGAATTTTCCCAAGAGGCGGATCTTTTGATTCACGATGCCGAATACACCCCCCAAGAGTATAAAATCAACATCGAATGGGGACACTCTACATTTACCAGGACTCTTGAGCTGGCCCTTAAAGCCGGAGTCGGCCAATTGGGTCTGTTCCATTTAAACCAGGATCGGACTGACCAGGAAATGGATGAAATTGTGGAGACGTGCAGGCAAAGTATCGCTGCAAAGGGGAGCAACTTTGAATGTTTTGCCGTAACCAGCGATATGGCGTTTAATTTGTAATTATTACCGTCTCTGGCCATCTTCTGCTATAATCCAAGTCCCTGATTAACCTTCATGAAGCTGCAATGAATGACCTTATTCAAAAAACCGCCCAAGATCTTGCCGGCGCAAAAAATGTCGTTGCCCTGACCGGCGCAGGAATCTCTGTTGAGAGCGGCATTCCTCCATTCAGAGGGCCAGGGGGCCTCTGGGAAAAAATTGACCCCCTGGAATTTGCCCATATCGACGCCTTTATGAAAGACCCGGCCAAAGTATGGAATTTTTTCATTAAAGAAATGAAAGAAATTCTCGACAATGCCGGGCCTAATGACGCTCACAAAAGTCTGGCACGCTTAGAAGAACTGGGGATAGTAACAACTATTATTACCCAAAATGTGGACGGGCTCCACCAGATAGCGGGAAACACAGATGTTATCGAATTCCATGGAAATTTTGCGTGGCAACGTTGTTTGGACTGTGATGAAAGATTTGAAACAGTCAGATTGGATATATCACAAATTCCTCCGCGCTGCAGTTGCGGCGGAATTTACAAGCCCGATTGCGTTTTTTTCGGAGAAATAATCCCCCCCCATCATCTGCTGCGCTCCGAGCAGGTTGCTTCCACTTGCACCATTATGCTGGTCATCGGAACATCAGCCGAGGTTCACCCGGCTGCCTTAATGCCTGTAATTGCCAAACAGGCCGGCGCAACGGTGATTGAAATCAATCTCGAAAAAACCTCTTTGACGCAAAAAACCAGCGACTATATTATCATGGGCAAAGCCGGAGAGATTATGAAGCGTTTAACTTCTGAAGTCGAGCGTTTGCTTTAGTAACAGACCTCGTCATTCATCAGATAAAAATGACCGTAGACCTTTATATACTGCGGGATTGCAAAAAAAATGGACATCCGGTCGGTCTGGGTTAGGAGGTTCAGCCTGCGACGAGCTCAGCCGAGTCGGGTTCAGCGTTCAGGCCTCCGGCTCGTAGAGGCACGATCCTACGCCTCGGAGAAATTAATCGCTTCGCGCTTTCCAAGCCTTTAACTGTAAGCTTATTAGACTTTTTTACTCGCACTTCTTAGCTTTTTATTTTCTTCTTTTTCCTTAATCAACTCCTCAGTTGTCGACCTCAAACGCTCAGCTAAAATCTCGGAGAATATTCGGTAAAGGATATAGCAAAAGGCGATCCTGTCATTGTCGGACAATCTATCAATATAGGAAGCATCTGTTGCCAGACAAACAGTTTTATCTACGGCATATACGGATGCCGACCTTGGCGAACCATCTATTATGCTCATTTCACCAAAAATATCACCTACGCGTTTAAGAGTGCTTACATCTTCCCCGTGTTTAACTATCTTCACTTCGCCGGAAACGAGAAAATATATCCAGGAATCAAAAAACCCCTCTTCAAGGATCAACTCTCCAGGTTCGTATTTTCTTATCCTACTAAGCTCCAGAAGCCCTTTGAGTTCCTTCTCTGAAAAAGTACTAAGAGTTGGGATCTTCTTCAATTTTTCTAAAAAACTAATGTTGCCTTTTAAATAATCAGACTCAATCATTCCGTTAACCTCCATCCAAAACTTTTCGAACAGTTATGGCAAGGGTATATTGATCAAACGGTTTTTCAATGTATTGACTTGCACCGAGTGCCTTGGCTTTCTTTTCATCGATTTTTTCACTGAATCCGGTGCAGAGGATAACAGGCAGGTCTGGCCGTATCTTCAGGATTTCTTTAATCAGCTTGTCACCTGTAATCTGAGGCATGGTCATATCAGTTATAACCAGATCGAATTGTTCCGGTTTTGATCGCAACAGCTCCAAAGTCTCAACAGGATCTGTTTTCGTTACAACATGATATCCTAATCGTTTCAACCTCTGCTTTCCCACTTCCACTATGGATTCTTCATCGTCAATAAAAAGAATCCTTTCATTTCCTCCCTTGGGAAGAGCCCCGACTCTTTCAAACTCTGCGACCTTTTCTACTCCTACTACTCCTATCGCCGGGAAAAGTATGCTGAAAATAGTCCCTCTTCCAGGTTCGCTGTCTACTGAAATTACGCCGCCATGGTTCTCGACGATACCGTGCACCATTGAAAGTCCCATTCCTGTGCCTTTGCCCACATCTTTTGTAGTAAAATAGGGCTCAAAAATCCGGTTAATTACTTCTGGTGGAATACCGTGACCCGTATCACTTACAGTCAATTTAACGTAACGGCCTGGAGATAAACCATGGTGGCGAGATACGGCTTCTTCATCAAGGTCCGCATTCATTAGGCTGCATTTCAAAATTCCACCATCTGGCATAGCATGGACCGCATTGGTGCCAAGATTTAATATCACCTGATTGATTTGGGTGGCATCGGTAAGAATTGCATCAACGTCTTCCTGGATGTTATGGCGAATTTCGATGCTGGAGGGGGCAGAGGCCCGTAATAACTTCAGGGATTCTTTGACAACAGGAGCAATTGTCATTGTATTCCGTTTTTGTTCTGTCTTGCGGGCGAAGCTGAGGAGTTGATATACAATATCTTTAGCGCGAAGGCTGGCTTTCTGAATATCTTTCAGGTGAAGCCGGACCTGACTCCATTCCTGAGAACCATCCATTGCCAGTTCAACGTTTCCAAGAACTATTCCAAGGATATTGTTGAAATCGTGCGCGATACCGCCGGCTAACGTTCCGATCGCTTCCATTTTTTGGGCCTGCTGCAGTTGAGATTTTAAATTCTTTATTTCTGAAACATTTCTGGATATTCCACAAATCCCTTTTATATCCCCTGATTTGCTGTGTATCGGAAATTTGACGACGTGGAAAGTAGTCGGCACCCCCCTCACCAGCGTATTGTACTCCTTCTCACAGATTTCTCCGGCAAGGACCCGCGCATCCATCTTTCCTAAGTGAATGCCAGCTTCTTCAGTAAATAATTCCTTGTCTGTCTTACCGACAATTTGCGATACGGGCAGGTCAAACAGGCGCGCCATATAGGGATTGACAAGCGTGTATTTTAGTTGGTGATCCTTTATGAAGACACAATCTTCGGCAGCCTCAAAAATAGTTCGGAAGAGTTCCTCACTCTCTCGCAAGGCCTCTTCAGCCTGCTTCTTGGATGTTAAATCTATAACATTTCCCATACAAGCCTTTTGCCCATTGTAATCGATAATTGTAGCAAAAGTTTCTAACCACAGCAGTTCGCCGCTCCTCTGTATGGCTCGGAACTCATAATTCCTGGCATCATTTATTCCCTTGGACCTTGACGTCTCTTGTGCTTTAACCATAGAGCGGTCTTCAGGATGCGCAAAATCCCAAAACTTTTTACCTATGATTTCTTCAGGAGAATAGTTCAGCATCTGTGCCATGCATTCATTTACATATACAATTGTTCCGTTATGGTGAATGAATATCCCGGTTAAGGATTGGTCGGTTAGGGCACGGTATCTCTCATTTGATTTAGCAAGATTGTCTATTAATTGATCTCTATCTTTGACCGCAATTGTATAATCAGCTAGCAAATCTTTGGAGATGGTTTTTAAAATCCATCTGAGCAGGCGTTTTAGAAAACTTGGTCCTTTTTTCCATGTTAGCAGAAAAATACATCGATCGGCACCATCAACAACGCATTGGGTCTCCTCGCACTTTACATCTTCGACCGCGGTCATTTTGGCTATACCGGTGTAGACCCCGAGGTTCCAATTACAGATATCTTTTGTTATCCGAAAGTTCGGATAGTAGTTGAGCTCGAATTTGGCGGAGTTACTTGTCAAATCCGTAAGCTTTACTTCTTTAGTCCGGTTAAAACGCGCATTGAGTTTGGTTGCCTGCCTGCAAATAAATTTAGTGCTAAACACTCTGCTTGCAAACAGGACGCTCTTGGACAAATGCTCGGTAACAGCTTTTTCGCCTGCTTTTATAAGGTGATTGGAACCATTAACAGCTTTTTTAGCTTTGGCAAACAGAGCCAGAGAGAATTCATTGGAGACCCAGTAGGCGGGATCAATTAAGTGGTAATCCTGAAGCCTTACAAGCTTTGAAGGGTTATCCTTATCTGTTACAAGATACTTATCGTTATCAACCAAGCCATCGATAATCTGCCGAACCCCATCATCACCAAAATGCTTCCGCATGTGGCTCAACAATCCTCGGAAATTGGAGCAATTTACATCTTTGTCCATCAGCATTGAAGACTCCTGCAAATTTTAATTAGTGCAAGATTCGATCTTAAGGACGCCGTTACCTTGATTGGTCAATAACACTCCCTTTCAAACAAATGCTATATTTTCGTATTAATAAGCATTATTTTCAGATATTTTTATACAAAATGCAAGCCTTAACTTTGGATAGTTTAACCTAATTTGAGCGGGTTTTTGCCAGGAGGTGTGCCAAGGATGATGAATTCGTAAAAAGGAAATTTTTGCTTTTTACGAAACCATCAAGATTGTCTATGCAAGGTTTAGGTGAAATCAGGCTGGTGCGGGCTTCGAGTCTAAAATGCTGCCACTAGTTTTTGTAAAGCCCCGGAAATATCTCTGCCCAGGTGAAAGCGAATCACTTGGCGCTTGGCATCCAGCAATGCCTGGCGATCACCAAACGCTTGGGCGTTTTTCAAAACTCCAAAGCTAATGGAAGAGGTGCTGCCTCCGGCCTGATCCGGAATAGGCAGATCTTTTTGCAGGTCTGCGGTGAGTTGAATAAACAAACCGTTGCCTCTATCTCCTTTATGGAGCTGCCCGGTTGAGTGCAAAAAGCGCGGACCGTATCCAACCGTAACAGCCAGGCGATATTGTTGTTGAATTTTCATCTGTAATTTTTGAAGCAGTACATCGGTTTCCGGACTCGGCTTGATATAGGCCTGAATCGCAGCATAGCTCCGTCCGGCAGCCTCATTTTCGCCTAATTCGGCCCGAGAAAGAAACTTTTGTGAAACTTCAGAGATACTGTCAGCGGTAAAATCGGAATAAACCGCGATTCCCTCTGATTGAAAAGCGGGCGTCAACCGGGGCAGCTTGCCCTCTTTCTGGTAGGCCGCAACCATTTTGCGTGCCAGCACCTTGGCGGATTCCACATTGGGCTGATCAAAAGGGTTAATCCCCAGGAACATTCCCGCAATTGCGGTGGCCATCTCCCAGCGAAAAAACTCGCCGCACAGATCATATTGATCGCGCAAATTCAATTGGACCACCGGCCGGCCGTCATCCCTCAGTGCCTGCACGCTTGCATCGTGGGTGTCGTCACCGTTAAAGCGCAAGTATACAAACAAACGATCATGGCCGTATTTGTCCGGCAAGCTTACGGTCTCGCCGCTTACCGGTACAATGCCTTTACCCTCCTTGCCCGTACTTTCGGCAATCAACTGCTCCACCCAGGCCCCAAAATAAGAAAGGGGCGGGGCAGCTATCAGTGTTATCTTATCCCGTCCGGCAAGGGCCAGCTCTCCCATTACAGCGCCCAATCGGGCGGCGGTATTATCACCGCTGACAGGACAATTGCTGCCGGCCGCGTTTTGAGCCATAACAGCAGCCCTTTCAAGCATCAATACAAGATCCATTCCGATAAGGGCGGCCGGCACCAGCCCGAAGTATGATAAGGCCGAATAGCGGCCCCCGATATTGGGATCATTTAAAAAAACTTTTTTGAATTTCAACTCTTGGGCGGTGGCTTCAAGCGCACTCCCGGGATCGGTGATGGCTATAAAGTGTTCACCGGCCTTCTCGGCGCCCACACTTTTCAGCGCCTCATTGTAAAAAAACTTCATGAATGAAGCTGTTTCGACCGTGCCGCCTGATTTGGAGGAGACAATATAAAGGGTTTTAGATACATTAAGCTCCTCCATTTTCTCCAGAACCGCCCCGGGATCGGTGCTGTCCAAGACGGCCAGATCCAAATAGCCGTCTTTTACTCCAAAGGTGCAACGCAGAACTTCCGGTGCCAGGCTGGAACCGCCCATTCCCAGCAGCAACGCGTGGGTATAGCCTGCCTGGCGAACCTCATCAACAAAAGCAGTGATTTGATCTACGGCATCAGTCATTTTTTCCGGACAGTGGAGCCAGCCCAGCCGATTGCTGATTTCCGTTGGATCATCCTTCCAGACAGTATGGTCATGGGCCCAGATACGACTCAGGATGTTGTTTTCCTTGATTTGCAGCAGGGCATGATCCACGTCAGCCTGGAACTTCCCGAGACTGCAGCAACAACTCTTTTCTCCGGATAAATTTCGACCTCGTTTTCCAGGAGCAGTATGCTTAGACATGGTCTTATCCTTTCTTTTCCACTAGCAGAGACGCTGCTTTCTGGTCCAAAAGCCATGTTATTTTCCCGTTTAGAGCCTGAATTTTTGCAGCCGGCAACTGTGAACGACTATCTTCTATCAGGGTTTTAACTACCGCGGCCTTGGCACCGCCGGAAGCCAGAAACAGGATGTGCCTTGCTCTGTTTAAAACAGCATATGTAAGGGTAAGTCGAAAAACATCCGGCTGCCCCCCCTTCACGCTCAGAACCCAGCGATCCGGCTCCTGACTTGAAGGCTGGCCGGGGAACAAAGAGGCGGTATGTCCGTCTGTACCAATCCCTAAAATTATCAGGTCAAAGACCGGATCAAGGCTTCCCAAATCTTGGAAAAAGGTTTTGAGTTTGGCCTGATACAAATCGGCACCCTCTTCAGAACGCATCATTGCGGGCATAGGGTAAACTTGATCCGCAGGTATCGGGATAATGCTCATAAGATCCTTTTGAGCCGCGCCGTAATTGCTGTCAGGATGATCAAAGGGCAGCATGCGTTCGTCTACCCAGAAAAAATGCGTTTTCTGCCAGGGCATGTCCGCAAGATAAGGTTCTTGAGATAAGAGCCGGTGCATGGCCCTGGGTGTGGATCCCCCGGAAACGGCTACAGCAAAGCTGTCCTTACGGGCAACGGCTTCTTTGGCGGTATTGTACAATAATTCTGCCCCCTTTTCCGCCAGCCGCCCTGCATCGGAAGTGGTAATGATTTCAATTTTTGCCGCCACGATTATCGCCTTAAGAAAAAAACTAAACGGGAAGACTTCTTATTACCATCAAGCGGATTTCAGTTAAATCTTCCATGGCAAAACGGATGCCCTCGCGCCCCATACCACTATCTTTTACGCCCCCGTAAGGCATCTGGTCGGCGCGCCAGGATGGAACATCCCCGATAATTACGCCGCCCACCTCCAGTGTATCCCAGGCCTTGTGTGCTTTATATATATCCCGGGTAAAAATTCCGGTTTGTAATCCGAAATTGCTGTCGTTTACCTCATCCAGCGCGGCCTCAAAAGACGAAAAGGACGAAAGCACGGCAACAGGACCAAATGCTTCCTTAATACAGATATTTTCGTCCTTGGGCACATTTTCAAGAAGAGTAGCTTCCAGCATGGCCCCTTGGCGTTTGCCGCCGCAAAGTAGTTTAGCCCCTCGCTGTAGCGCACTGTTGATCCAGGTCTCCAGGCGAACAGCTTCATTCTCAGAAATCATGGGACCGATAAAGGTATCTTCATTTTTAGGATCGCCCATCTTCAATGCGCGGGTGGCTACAACCAGTTTATCAGCAAAATCTCCATAAACATTTTCATGAACCAGAATACGCTGAACTCCAACGCAGCTTTGGCCGGTTTTTGTTATACGCAGTCCTTTGGCCCCGTAACTTTCGGCATACTTTACAAAATCGGGATTGCCGAAATCGAGCCCAAAATCAGGCAGATCCATGCCCCCCTGTTTCCATTTAATCATTCCATAGGCATCATCTTTTAAAATGATGACGACCATATCATGACCTATATTGATAATGACATCCGCCCGGCAGCCTGTTCATGGCGGGTTAAGATCAGCTGAATATCAGATTTTCGCAAAGCTTCTAAAAAAACGAGGTTCTCCTCTCCGGGAATGCCAAATATATATTCAACGCCTTCATTTTCCAGGCATTTGATAAAAAGTTCCGCACCATTCATTTTTAAAAATCCTATTCTACCGGTAATACCTGAACTCAGGTATTGATGGAACCGCCTCAGGTAAATCCCGCGCCCGCGGTGCAGGTATAGCAGTGATCCGCTGTAGCGATATGGCTGTCCGGCTCCGGAGGGCCCGGCATTTCAGATATATGAATTTTGCGCCCTCCCATGAAAAGCCCTCCGGCAAGATTAAAATCACAATCGTAAAGGTACCCGTCCCAGGCCACCGAGACCAGGCTGCGGCACATCAAACCTTCAACAGCACAGGAATTGAAACTGAAGGAGAGTTTCTCCATATAGGCGGTAAAGTTGCCTGACTTAACAAGCCACTGACGGAACCTTCCCAGGGGCACATTGGCGAAATTAAAAAGGTTGTTGAAAACAATGCCCCATTTTTTCTTTAGAATCTGACGAAACCTCCTTTCCGTTTCGGCCTGCGAGGGGGGCAAAAAGGCCCCCGTAGGGTTGGAGACCAGATTGAGTTCCAAGCCGGACCCGTCGTGCCCGTAACCCATGGCGTTCAATTTTTTAAAGGCCGCAATACTGATTTGAAAGATCCCGTCGCCCCGCTGTGAGTCGAACTGGAATTCATTTAGAGACGGAAAAGACGCCACGATGACAACCCGGTATGATTTCAACATTTCCAGCAATTGACCTCTTTTACCGTCATTTAAGACCGACAGATTCGAGCGCAGCATAATCCTGGCCGCCAGAGGGAACACGCCTTCAATCAGCGCACCGATGCCGGGGTTCATTTCCGGAGCTCCGCCGGTGATGTCTACGGTTTCAAAGCGGCTGCGCCGGGCATAGGACACCACTTCGTGTATGATCCCCAATTCCATGTTCTCCTTGCGACCGGGACCGGCACTCAAGTGGCAATGCCGGCAGGTCTGGTTGCACAAGCAACCCACATTAACCTGCAAGGTATGGGTTTTCGCCCGGTTCAATTTAAGACCGTGACGGGAGAGGGCCAGACTGAAAGGCATTAAAGTAATGGGTTCCGGCGATAAAACATTCACCTCTTCATGCGATATTTGCTCGCTATACATTCTTACTCCGCATGTTTTACATGGACAACTTATCAGCAATATTGCGCATCTGAATGCCGTGCACAAGCGATGCACCGCCGCGTATGGCTGTTACAACGTGGATCGCTTCGGTCATCTCGGCCGTATTGGAGCCCTTTTCGAGACAGGCCTGCGTAAAGGCATCGATACAATAGGGGCACTGTACGGCATGCGCCACGGCCAGGGCAATAAGCGCTTTCTCTCTTTCCGTGAGTTCGCCTTCGGCGAACACGGCATCGTAATACTCAAAAAACTTTTTAGCCAGCTCCGGTACTTCTTTTCCGATTTCCTCAAACTTCGGCAGGTCTTCCGGTTTGTAATATGTTTCCATTTTAAGTTTATCCTTTCACTCAATTAGTGTGAAAAATACTGAATTCTTAACCATTGCAGGCAATCTGTCAAGTTTAGCCATAATATTATCCTAATGCAATATGCGAGAATTAGGATGTCTTTTTTTCCAGTCCTTCCACTTGGTATCTTCCGATGGAACTTTCGCGAGCCATCTTTTGAAATATTCTCCCTGAATACCCATCAACCCTTTTCCATAGGGGTACCAGAGCGTTCCGGTTTCTTTGTCATACAATACAAACGTACTCTTATAGGTCCAGCCGGAAGGGACCAGCGTCAACTGTCGACCGTCTATTTCGCGGCTGTACACAGCCGCCAGATCAGCAAGGGGTCAATATCCTACCGCAACTGCTTTCGTCCCTATCCGGGTGTTGGCAATCTCATGGTATCTGAGCTTGGGTATAGCATAGGCCCTTGCCTCGGTGCCGTCTGTGATTCCGATAACCCGGGGGTTCCGGAGAACCGCAGAGCTGTCATCACTTAAACTCGAATCATCAAGAGGCGTGAACGCGTTTCTGCCAATGCCGTACTGAAACCGTTCCGGCTTGAACCCGAGTGATTTGGCCTGGGTAACATCCCAGCGTTCACCGTCTTGATCCTCAATATACGCTTTTTCGCCTTTTCGAATAACAAAGGCAGCGGCAGGTTCCGCAGCCATTAAGCAAAAAAGACTAAAGCTAAGCAGAATAGCAAGAATATTTGTTTTCATCGTATCGCCTCCATTTACTATGGTTTATCCAGGTTGTTGCGCAGAAAACGCTTAATACGTTTTTGAGCCTCAGGCGGCAGAGATAAATAAGATTCTGTATCTTCATACAACGATTCAGCGCGGAGGGTTGCTCTTATAAGCATCAACTGCTGTTGGAATCGCCGGCAGAATTTACACATTAAAAGATGTATCCTTATCCCCATCCGCTGATAAAGAGGCAGTTTGCGATCCAATAATTCTGACACTAATCTTGATACTTCTTTGCAGTTAAACATCCAATGTCTCATCAGGAGTCCTCTATGGTCTTTGAACCGAACAAACGGGTTCAATATTGCACCTCAAAGGTTAGTCGCAGGAATGCTCAACACCTTACAAAAACATGGATCGTTATAAGAATTTCGGGTTGAGGCATTTTTCTTGACACCCGCCCTAAGAGGTGTTAACTGATTTTTCAAATTGCAGGCACGTAGCTCAGGGGGAGAGCGCTACCTTGACACGGTAGAAGTCGGTGGTTCAAATCCACTCGTGCCTACCACAAAAAATTGATGCTTTAGGCCAATTTTTAAAATTGGCCTTTTGCTTTTTGGTCATCCTCGTACCAGGTTTTTAATTCCGGCAAAAAATCGTTGTGAATAGGAACATCGCGCCAAGCCGGGCCGCCCTTATTTGCCGATGTCACCCGGATGGTTTCTTTTTCCCAGTTTAATATCGCTTTAACATCGGTCAATTCCCTTGCTATGGTGCTGTATTTTACTTTTTTACTGCGCCGCAATGGTCGGATTGTCTATCTGACGTATCACCCGATGCTTGACATACTGATGCATTAATGATATGTTTTGATGCATGAGAACAACCATACGAATAAATGACGACCTCCTGAAACAAGCTAAAAAACGTGCGGCAGATGAGGGGCGCACCCTGACATCGCTGGTCGAAGAGGGCTTGGCGTTCATCCTGGTCAAACCGAAAACGAGCCGCCGCAAACGGGTTGGTTTGCCTATATCCAAAGCCACCGGCGGCGTCCTCCCGGGAGTTGACCTGAACCGGTCCAGTGACCTGGAGGAGGTCATGAACGCGCCGTGATCCTTCCCGACGTCAACATTCTCGTGCACGCCTTCCGCGCGGATTCCTCCGACCATGGGACCTGCCGGAGTTGGCTCGACGGCGTGGTCAACGGCGACGCGCGTTACGGTATGGCCCCCCAGGTCCTGAGCGGTGTGACCCGCATCACGACCCACCCCAGGGTCTTTGTGCAACCCAGCAGCCTGGACGAGGTGCTCCGGTTCTGTGACACCCTGCTTGCTCAATCTCATTGTGTGATCATTCAACCGGGCGAGCGGCACTGGGAGATTTTCAAACGCCTTTGCATGCAAGCGGACGCCCGTGGCAACTTGGTGCCGGACGCATGGTTTGCGGCACTGGCCATCGAGTCCGGCTGTGAATGGATCACTCTGGATCGCGATTATACGAGATTCTCAAATCTTAAATGGCGCCTGCCGGCGTGATGCCTTCGTCCGGTTTTGCATATAGGCCGGT
>NZ_JAZFTO010000138.1:0-15533 GCF_036446775.1 Candidatus Desulfatibia sp. | reverse complement strand
AATCAGGATTTAGAGATCTCTGCCGGAAAGGTCGTCGCGTCACTATACTCCGCCGCCAGTGACGGAGGCAAGGGTGGAGACATCTACTACTTTGGAGTCTGTAAAGGTGACCGAATCACTCGATTAGCTATAGCGGATGTTGTCGGCCACGGGGAGGCCGTCACGGAAGCACCCAGCCCCGAGGATGATCTCTTTGGTAATGAGCGCCTAAAAGATGTCCTTGATGCCAACATAAAAGCCCCACTTTCGGAACTCAGATCGGCAGTCCTCAAAGCGCTGCATCAACATACGAAGAAAGAGCTAACTCATGACGACGTCACCTTAATTGTTCTGGAGATATGCTAGGGATCGGGGTCAAACCTTGATCAGTGATTAATAAACGAATTTGTACCTTCCGGAAACTTAGGGGACTCCCTAAAATTATAACATTCATTGCAGTTACAAGAGGAAACTTATAATTTTAGTGCGTCCCGGAAGTCGCTATCAAAACATAAAGCCCAAAATATTTGCGATTGCCTTACGTTATCGTCAATGATATTGATTCCCTTTTGGTATCTTAAACTCTTTACTGAAAAAACCACGGGAGCATTGAGGGGACTTTTTGTCCTTAATCTTTGTGATTCTTAACAGCCAACAAAAGAGATAGAGCTATGAAAGACCTGATCAAGCGCATTGTGCAAGCATTGGTTGACAATCCGGAACAAGTGGAAGTTTTCGAAGTAAAGACTGAACATGTCTCGGTATTTGAACTTAGAGTGGCAAAAGAAGATATGGGGAAGGTTATCGGGAAAAAGGGCCGGACTGCTCAAGCCATACGGACTATATTAAACGCTGCTTCTGGCAAGCAAAAAAAACACAATATCTTTGAAATTTTAGAATGATCTCGTGGGGAAAAAGGCCCCCAAATACAAGCTTTGTAAACCAAATATTGATTTAGATCGAACAGGTGGAACCCAGTTTCACATAAAGTTCAAAAAAGCATTGTATAGAAAAAGGATTTAGAGCCATGGGAAAAGCACAAGTCTTGATTGTGGAAGATGACAGCACTATCGCAATGGACATCGAAAGCCGGTTGAAGCAGATTGGTTGCGGTGTTACCGCAATAGTGGGTTATGGAGAAGAAGCCTTTGTGAAGGTAAAAGAGAATAAGCCTGATGTGGTGTTGATGGATATAGTGCTTAAAGGTGAGATTGACGGGATTGAAGCTGCTGAGAAAATACGCACCCAATTTGATATTCCGGTTATATTCCTTACCGCTTTCGCCGATAAGGACAGGCTTGAGCGCGCCAAACTTACTTATCCTTTTGGCTTTATTCTCAAGCCATTCCAGAATAAAGACCTTGAAGTCACCATCGAGATGGCTCTCTATATTGCTAAAGCAGATGCCGAGCGCAAGCAGGCCGAGGAAGCGCTAAAAAAACGAACCAGAGAATTGGAACTCAAGACAAAAGGCCTTGAAGAGCTTAACACCGCCATGAAGGTTTTATTGAAAAAAAAGATAGAGGATAAAACAGAATTAGAAGAAAATGTAATGACCAACGTAAAAGAACTGATTGCACCATATTTTGAAAAAATTAAAAAAACCAAGCTGGATGATCACCAAGAAGCTTTTGTGAATATTTTAGAATCAAATCTAAATGAAATTGTTTCACCATTTACTCGAAAACTTTCCCTGAAATATCTAAGGTTAACACCCAAAGAAATCCAGATAGTAAACATGATAAAGATAGGCTATCCTTCTAAAAAAATAGCAAAGATTATGAAGATATCTCCAAGGACGGTTGACACGCACAGAAAAAATATACGAAGTAAGATTGGTTTAGGCCAAAAGAGAGCAAACCTCCGATCCCACCTTTTAGCTCACGAGCAATAGGTATTTTGTAAAATATTTACGATTGCCTTACGTTATCTTCAATGTTATTAATCTGATTAGACGGATTACCGCCCGGATTTATCATATTTTTGGATCTTCCACATCTCGGACTTGTAACGGCATTGCTAATGGCGGGTCTGTTTTGTATTATTAGTAGGAAAAATTGAGCAGAAGCACTTTTATCATATAAATAAGGAGGTTTGATGAAAATAACAATTATTTTTCTGGTAATAATTGGTATTTATTTCTTTTTACAACTCTATATCCTGCCTAAACTTGGCATTTCAACATGAATGCGAGATGCCTGTCAGGTGGCAGGAAACAAAAACCATAACGAAGAACGCAAAATATTAAAGGGATAGCCCATAAAAAGGGTGGATCGAGTCCTGAAAAATACATGATTCCACAACCGTATCTTCTATTGACTCAGTCGATTACCTTGTATTAGTGTAAGCAATATCTGGAATCGTAATGCTTTAACATTTTATCAAAAAAGGAGAAAAAACATGAACAAAGGAGATTTAATCAACGAGGTTTCCAAAGTCTTAACAACCAAAAAAGAAGCTCAGGCGGCCGTGGACTGCGTTCTTTCAAGCATTACCAAGGCATTGGAAAAAGGAGACTCTGTATCACTAATTGGATTCGGCACATTTAAGGTGGTTGACAGGAAGGCTCGTAAAGGCAGAAATCCGCAGACAGGAGAAGAAATATATATTGCGGCAAGTAAGGTGCCAAAGTTTGTTGCAGGAAAGGCTTTGAAGGAAGCTGTGAAATAATTATTTGTTCGTAGGCAAGCTTCATAGGCAGTGGAGATTTGCGGTTCGGGATAGAAATATGGCGCGGTTTATCCGACTCTGAGTCCGGGACCAGCCAAGGCCCCAGAGCCCCTTTGCCCCAAGCAGGACCTCCTTCGGCGTGACATCGCGCGTCACGTCGGAGGGCATTACCCCTCCTTCATCACTCATACAGGCTCGCTCGCCTCCCCAACATTTACATCTCAGATTGGTACCAGCAATCTTCACTTTTAAATAGTTTATCTCCCTCTTTGAAATATTAACATCCATAAGGGCAATACAATATTTTATATTTACCACCCCAAATCATTCATTAATTTCATCCCAATCACAGCCTTTGAATATCCATAAAACCAATAAGATCATGGTTTTTGGTATCCTTGTATGAAAGAAATGTATGAAAAATTATACTGCTGTATACTTTTGTATACGGTTTTCATGGTTTGAACCCTCTGAACCTGTTTCCGTGATATTCGTTATTTATAAACAAATCATAGGGTTATTGGACATTCCCTGTTTTTCGCTTAGTCTGGCATGTTATTTGCTCTCTAAACATTAAGATTGAAGCTCAATTGGGGCAACAAATTGAGGGAGGCCGACATGAAACGATATATTTTTTTAGTGTTACTGGTATCGACATTTTTATTTGGGGGACTGCCGGCAACGCTAACACGGGCAGATGCAGCCGCGGACAGGGGCAAGACCGCACCCCGCGAGGCCCTTCCCGAGGATCTGGAGGATCTGGATGTAAAAGACCATTACATCGATTCTGAGGCGCAGCATGCCGGCATTATCCAGACCGTGATCGGTCATGTGGTGGTACTGCATGAGGATAGCGGACAGGCCTTTTTTGCAGCTGCAGGCGATGCGGTTTTTAAACACGATGCCATTTTCACTTTACAGGACTCCCGCAGCCGCATCAAGTTTACCACTGAAGATGTGATAACCATGGGCGAGAATGCCCGGCTGGGTCTCGAGGAGTACATTGACAACCGTCTAAAGAAGAAGAAAACCTCGATCTTCAATATGCTGCGGGGCAAGGCCATGTTTTATGTTGTGCGGTTGTTCAAATATAAAACCACCTCCATCGTGGTGAAAACCCCTACGGCTGTGGTGGGTGTTAGGGGGACCAAGTTCGGGGTGGAGGTTAGAAAAGAGGGAGATAAAATAGCGGCAAACAAACCTGTATACCTTGCCGATACTTCCGATGCGGGTTTTGAATACCTTTTGGCCCGGACTATCCCCGGGGGGCTGGTGACGGTTACGTATTGTTTTAACGGAGCGTTGGATGTCACGGCGCTGGCCGACAGCACCACGCAAAAAGTTAATGCCAATGAGAGCAGGGTGGCAACCTCGGAACGGGGCGAGAACAAACAACCCACGCCTCCAGATGTAGCCAGGCAATTTGAGTCCGATACAGAGGCTCCTGAGCCTTCTGCGGCCCAAGATGCAGGCACCGGTGAAGGTAAAAAAGATGCCGGCACCGGTGAAAGTATGGTTAATATTGGTGGCGAATCCGGCACCACGAATACTGCTGTGGTCGATAAAGCCGTAATTGTTGTCCAAAGCACAACCAACGTTCAAATAGCAACAGAAAGTACAAGCATCATCAGGCAAGGCTATTTTTCCGGCATGCTTAAAAATCAATCTGGGTTACCTTTGGTCGATGTTTATCTCAGCAGTTCACGCCAGGATTTCAATGCAGCTGTGATCAGAGCTGATGGTCTTGCTAATACGTCGGGCTTTATAGATGGCTACTCTGACGGCGGTTTTAACAATACTAGCCCGAAGCTGAAGCAGGCAAGTGTTGATGGTACACCTGCAAACAGTTCGGATGATAATCTCGGTTATTCCGTAACCAAAGGCGAGCTTGGCAGCAATACATATATGGAATGGGGCTGGTGGTACGTAAGTCAAACTTTTCTTATTGATACCGTTATTCATGATTTGCACAATAAGGGATACTACATTGCCGGTTATCCTACCCCTGATGCTGCGGTGGCCGGGATCAGCGGCACTTACAGCGGGCCTGCCTATGGCACTTATTTTGATACTGCGGGAAGCGAACCCCAGGGTATTGACATGACCGGGACGTTTAGTTGTAATTTAAGTTCAAGCGCAATCAGCAATTTTGCTCTGAGTGTTTCCGGTGGAAATAAATCTGCTTCAATTACCGGTGCCTCCGGAACGCTTAGCGGCAGTACATTTAATATCACCGGCGGAACCGTGACTCTTAACGATTCTTCTCCTGATTATGCAAGTGCGCAAGGATCGCTTTACGGGCCCAACGGCGAATTTATTGGAGGCGCTTGGGGTATGGTGGACGGCTTGAACGGTGCTCAAGGCGTTTTCCAGGGCGCCAAGCAATAAAAAAGTGCAATAATTTTACATTGGCCCATCCTTTTAAAACAAATTCAAAAAGCCCCACTACTGAAGCGGGGCTTTTTTGATAGATCCAACTTGAAAATAAAAACCTAAAGGGGAAGAAATGATCTTATTAAGTGGTCGCTCAATACACGTGGACGGGGAAGTTGACCTCGTCTGCTCTGGTTATTGTTTCAACGTAGTATTTTAGATGAACTACCCGCATCTAATGATCCGTATGGAAAGGTATCAATCTACTTATCTTATCAGCAAGCTCCTTATAGTTTATATCATATCTTCCGGATATAATTTTTTCTTTTAGCTCGGCAACCTTATCTTTCCTAATCGCCGGTTCAGATGCAATGCTTTCCTTTGCTGCCGCAGACAGAATTACTTCTGAGCCATTAGTACTATCCAGATTGTAGCCATGTTCTCTGGAAAATGGTCTTTTACCGTCTTCGGACTTTCTGAATTGTCCGGTCTGTTGTTGCCGCATATAATCGGCAGCATCTTTGATCTTCATGCGATTTTACCAAAATTTGTATTTAGTCAATGTCCTTTTTTGCTTGTGAAATTATGAACAAAAAAACCCGCCTCCGAGAAGAAGCGGGTTGCTATGTTAATGGCCTGGCAACCCCGCTATCTTACCCCGCTTTGCAGGGTTTAGACCGGAAGCTTTGCGCCCCAACCTTTCGGAAGGTTTGCCTTTCAGCAAATCAAATATTTTTTATATATTTATCGGTACGACAAGTAAAAAACTTGATCCTTTTTTTTAATTTGTTCAAAAAAAATCCTCATGGCTTCATATCCAAGCCGCTGAAAAATTACGACCGCCTACCGGATACTGGCGTCAAACATTTTGCGGTCATGAAACTCTGCGAATTTACCATCATTCCACTGGTTCACCGGACGCAAATAGCCGACCACCCGGCTGTAAACTTCACAGTCCTGATAATTTCGCAATGCAGGATCATTACCAAAACAGCCATCGCACTTCATGATAAACTTGTCGGCCTCGGGTTCGTATACGCTCCCCCCATTGATATGGATGCCATCTGTTTTGGGAGTTGCCGTCACTTTGACTTCACATTGGCAGTCGTGACAAGCTCCCTGCCATATCAAACCATCTTTATCCTGATTCGCATCTAGCAGATCGTGCAGTCTTTTCAAGGTCATCATCGCCATATCATTCCTCCTTTAATAAAATCGCTACGCAATTTTATATAACGCGGCTACGCCGCTTCAAAAAATAAATTCCTACACTATCACCCTTGTTGTTTTGTTTACGCGCTTTTATTTGTGAGTTCTTGCCGATTTAAACGAAATTATCCGGCGGCGGAAACGGAACGTATTTTTGAGAACCGCTTTAATTTGTGAGATATCGGTACTCTCACACCATTTTCTGCCAAAATCAGCCTTTAGCTTTCACCATAAAGCAAGAACATATAGTATGTCAATCTCAAATATACCACAATATGTGGATATTTAGGATAAAATCGTGTCACGATTTTATGAAACTCCCGCCCCGCTGTAAGCGGGACGGGATCTAATAAGGGAAAGGCTAAAATTCCTATCCCCGTAGCCCCGCTGGATGGGATTTCCGCTACGCTCCAACAAGCTACGTGGTATTTCGGAATTTTTGCCACAGCCCTTCGGTCTGCCGCACCGCACTTTGGCCTTTTAGAGTGAGGGCGCATGTGTTTAGCTGTATTTTAGCATTACTTCTGAAGAGGATATTTGAGATAAACTACATGGGGGGGCAAATGTATAATGGAGCCATTAGAAGAGATATCTAATTCCAAACTGGTCAAATACAAAGTAAAATTTTCAAAAAGAGAAGACAGAGCCCAAACATTTCCTAAAGTGACGAATACAACTCCAATGCAAAAAAAGTATTTCAACATGGTCGGAATTAAAAATCCGATGAGTCTGGAAAAATTTGTATGGTGAGGAATGCAAAAAGTTAACCCTCTGATTTTTCACTGAATGTTCTTTCTATCTGTTTAATCAGAGCTTCAACTGAGCTTCACGGCGACAACTGCTGGAGCAGTAGACATGACCGCAATAACATTTTCGGCAAATATTAAATCTTAGCTTACAATGTTTGCATTCCAGTTCAATTAGTAACACATCACTGCGCACGCCATCGCCTCCGCTCTTGAAAGCAATCGGAAGCCATGGTATGTAATAATCGTGTGGTGGGCTTCCGTATACTTTACGGTTTGTCCTCATTAAAGGCCTGGAGCGGCAACTTCAGGCCTTTTCCTATTTATAAGCTCCAGGTCTCCCGGAACATAAATGAGCGATGGGTTTAACATATTAGCTGTTGCAAATAAAGCGTATGATTTTATTTGCACGACGCGGCGGGGTATCTTTTTCAAATTTGCAGGGTAAGCTGGGTATTTTTTATTTGGGCGGGGTCTAAGCGGGATATTGGCGGGATATTTCAATTGTTGGAGACCTAACTTGCCAGTATGTCGAAGCGCATGAGTTGCAGATATCATCAATGAAAAACTGGTTTAGGTGTCAAGCTGCCAGTCGGGGTACAGCTCATCCCACTCTTCGTAGATCCTGCCGGGGTCGCGACGCAGATCAAGACGATTCGCTTTTTCATAGGCAGCCGCGGCTTTCTTGAACTCGGCCTTGGATATATTGCCCTGCTCAAGCAGCAACTTGGCCGCTTCAAAGGTCTCTCCTACTTCTCGCGGAGTCACTCTGACAGTACCGGCATCAAATGCCTGCAAGAGCGTATTCCTGAGCGTTTGCGCTGCTTCACCTCTCTTTTGCCCTGGTTTGACAGTGGCGTTTCTACTGAGATAGAACACCCGCGAGCCATCCGATACCAGCCGTTGATTTTCTTCATCCCAGCTAACATTCGACGGGACAAGCAGGATGCCCCGCTTGGCAAGACTCTTGAAATTGACGGCAACCGATTCATACTTTGTATAAGAATCAGGGTATCCTTTCTGGCCTTGAGGTCCGCCGGGACCGACAACAAGCGCCAGGCTGATAGAAATTTGGTCTTTGCGTACTTCCGGCTCAACCTTGTCAAGGCGGCCTTCGAGCGCAGCAACAACCAGCTCCCCCAGATTCTTAAGTCGCCGGGCAACAACCTGCATCTCCGGCTCGCCCGCCCGAACATTCATTTCGTAGACCAGGATGTCCACCGGCTTCCCCGTAACAGGATCTATCGATACGCGGCAGCCCGGATAAAGAATACACGGCCGCAGTATACCTTGTTTTTCCATCTCCTGAACAAACGGTTTAAAAATTTTGTCACCGACCATTTCGATAAGCTCAGGTGTTTCAGCGGGGTGCATACCGATAGCGCCCATACCACCGGTAACAGGGTTATTCTGGCTGGGAGGCCCTTCAAACCGCAAGGGATAATCCATGGCAGTGGGAAGAATGCGAAAGTTGCCCTTGCCGTCAACTAAAGTGGTAAAGCTGATCTCAATCTCGGACTTCCAGGCTTCAATCAAGAGCGGCCATTGATTGTCTCCGTGCAGCTTGCCGTAGTTTCGGCTGTAATCTTTATGCAGTCTATGCCATACATCGATAATATCTTCGACCCGGAAAACAGGCCGGGAGCCTTTGCCGCCGGCACTGTAAGGATATTTTAATACTGCTCCACCGTGTTGGCGGATGAACTCAGTGACCTCCTTTTTAACTTGCTGAAGGTCTTTAGCATCGACCACCTTGAAAGGTGCAACCGGCACACCGGCCCTTTGCATCCATTTTTTAGCTTTAACCTTATCACCTTCAATAAAAGCTGCTTCCTTGGTCAAGCCAATGACCCGATCACCATAACCCGCCTCGATAAGTTCATTAACAAGACCTTCATAAATCAGATCTTCAGGCATGATCACAACACTGTCAATCTCACCGTCTTCAAATGCTTTTTTGATGACAGCGCTGTATTCTTCGACCGTCTTTCCTTTAACAGGGAATATTTTCAAAGACCATTTTTTCTTTCCCCTGACGGCGTCCAATATCGGCCCCATACCAGTCATACCTTTGATTATAGCACCAACAAACTTCTCACTTTCAACGGTCGATACGGTATAGGCACACATACAGGTGCGTCCATCCGGGCCAACAAATCCGATCGTCTTTTTTGCCATAATATTCCTCCCTTTTACGAGACCTTTGCAAAACGCCCTTTTTGTAAGCGTTCACAGGTTCAGGGTTCAGCAGCCTTCGCAACGCTACATCGTGCCAAGGAGTTCAGCCTGCGACGAGCCCTTCGGCTGTGAGACCTGTCGGCGAACTCAGGTCGAGCCGCTCAAGGTCGAACGGCTCCCTTCGGTCTGAGCTCAGGGTCGAAGACAGCCGAGTCGGGTTGCTTTTTCTTTGTTAATCTTTACTAACTAGCCCCGAACCTTGAACCTCTGAACCCCTGAACGGGTACCCCTTTTTTCAAAAGTATTTAGTATTTGGCGATCTGCAAGCCGGTATAGCCAGACTAAGATATTTGTCATTCTCTGCAAACATCAACCTCTTTGTTACCATCATTTTTAAAAACTGCAAGATTTTATCTGGCGGTATCCCTGGGAAACGACCTTTTATACTTTTGATGGAGCGGTGGTGCTCACAGAAAAGGTAAATGGTCCTGGACGTTCCCTCCAGACGGTGGGTTAAGGGTTCGGCCCCGACCCGTTTCTGGCGGATTATCAAAAACTGCCGGCCGTCTCGGTAGCTGAGAATATGCCCGGATGCAGGATTTCTGTGCAATTCGGCATACGATTCTTTCCAGTTTTTGAGCTTGTTTTTAACCGGCTGCCAGAGTTTTTTTTGACGCAGGAGGTCACCACGGTAAGCTTGAATGGTAAACTGCATGGCCCTGTTTATCTTCGGCCCGAATATGGCGGCATAATTGGGGTGGTTGAAGACCGCTTTAAGCCCGAATGCTTTAGGATCCTGCCACACCGGGCTGCCGAGGCCAAGCCAGAATTGTACGGGTTTTAACGGGCGAAACGACAGCGCAAAGTCCAGGCACCGCAGCGTCGCGGCCACATCTTCGTCGCTGCTACCGGGAAAACAAAGTATCAGATTCGATGCATTGACAATACCCAGGGCTTCACAGTGTTTCATGACCTCAAGATTCTCAATGGCTGTAGTACCCTTGTTGAGCCGGTTTAAAAGCCGTGTGCTGAGAGCCTCGATACCGATCTGGACCTCCAGCGTCCCTGCTGCCCGCACGGCTGCTAAAAGACGCTTGGGTGTAGCAGCCCGGATCTCTGCGAACAGGTGCAGGTCTTTTCCCAGCCTGGTGACCCGCGTAAAAATTTCACCCGAGTTTTTCAAAGGCAGCATGTTATCCATAAAAGCCACTGAGAGGGTTTTGTATTTACTAACAAGCTTGTCGATATCAGAAACCGCCTCTGAAGCACTTTTTGAGCGGTATCCGTCCCACTGCAGGTTAAGATTGCAAAAGGCACATCCGGCAAAGCCGGCAGTGCCATGTGATTTTCGCCACCAGCAGCCTCGAGACAGCTCCACAGGTAGGGTTGGGAAAAAGGATTTTTGCGGGCCCAAAGATTCAAGCAGTTCAAAATAGTCATCATAATCCGGGCATTTTTGAGCGGTCAAATCCTCCATCTGGTTGAACGTCACCGGCATATTTTCTTGCGCGGACTTGGCGGTGACGATCCCCGGAACAGGCGGTATGTCCTGAATGCGCCGGGAGTGATTTAAATGATGAACCAGGCGTCCCAGGGGTATCTCGCCTTCACCGTTGATGACAAAATCTATTTCGGGGAAGACCTCAAAAATATTTTCGATCGATTCTCCGGCGAACGTAGAGCCGCCGATCACGATTGCCAAATTCGGAAACCGCTTTTTCATGTGTTTAATAAAGTAGAGGGCAGCGGTGAGCTGGCAAGTGCATATTGAAAAACCTGCAAACCCATATTCTCCCCAGTTGGTGCTGTTGATAAAGGCTTTTGAGACTGTCTCGATCTGAGCTGTCAGTGTCTCAAAGGCTATTTTGCGCAATGCGGGCTGACGGGCGGCCTGTCGCTGAAAAACCTTTTTTATGGATTCGAGTCGTTGCGGGTATAAGAGGGCGCCGTAAACGGTTTCCGCCAGCCATGTCCGCTGAGATACGGCTTGATAAATTTGATAACCAATGGTTGCCGCAATCTTCAAATAAACGTGGTGGGCATCGACCTTCAAGTCCGGAAACTGTGATTTAAGATAGGACTTCAGCGTACCGATTTGAATTGAAGGGCGGTTAAAAAGAGGCCAGGGGGCGGAGATGAGAACAATTTTCTCCAGCAATCCAGAATGTTTGTTGCTTATTGCCACGCTTAATTCTCCGAGCACAAAATGAAATTATCGCCTAAAAGAAACATCTCCATTTTTTAGAAGATCCCTGCAGCAAGCTGTAGGGAGTATAATCTATAACTCAATCTTTGATTTAACATTTCTAAGGTTATTACCGCATTTTTTGCGGCATGTGACCAGCACATCGGATTCCCAAAGATTCTTAAACACTTCTGTGAAAATTTCATCATGCAATATTTTTTCAATAGGTCTGTTTCGTATATTATAGTTATTTAAGTCTTTTCCTGCCATGGTAATGGCTTTAAGCATATTGCCCGGCCTTTGAATATCATTATTTGAGACCCAACAACAAGGTGCTATGTAGCCATTGGCGTCGAGAAATAACCTGTTTTGTTTTGAAGCCTTACACGTGATACCATTTATTGTGGCCAATAAACCGGCGTTTTGTCTTAGAACCTGAATGTTACTTGCTGCCACAGGAGGTACTACGGCCTTTCTTTTGATCTCTTTGCTTGGAATGAGCTCATCTTCAGGGCGAAAAACTAGGGACTTTGCATTGTCAATCCCATGATGGCTTGAGATCGTTGGCTGCTCTAAATGGCGCATATCGCCATCCGGATGCATGTATCTGTATGTACCATCTTTTGGAAAACGAATTGTGTCAATGAGCACGAAATAGTTGAATCCCATCTCACGAGCGATTGCATGGGCTTCATCAACCTGGTGTTGGTTGTGTTTGAATAGAATATAGTGCCAATCTGCTCGAGCTCCACCTGAAATATAGGCTTCGGCGTTAGCCATAATTTTATCCCAGTTTGCGCCGATGCGATATAGATGATTTGTATCTTTTAAACCATCGATATGGAATTCAAGCCAACTCTTTGTTTTGGAAAAAAGCTTGCCAAGTTTCTTCCACCAGGACGGATTCCGCATTGATCCATTGGTTGAAACACTGATTGTGATCCCATAAGCCTTACTTAGCAACTCACAAATTTCGTAAAAATCTCGAGCAACACATGGATCACCAAAATTGCCGCAAAAGTCGATTCTGCTCAGTTTTCTTAGGAAGTTATCAGGAAAATATTCCTTTACATCTTCCAGAAAAAACTGAGCATTTTGGATGTCTTTAACTGGTCGGCAATGGTCAAAGATATCGGTACGAGGACACATTGGACACTTTACATTACAAAGGTCGGTGAGTTCCCAGTGAATCTTATATCCACGGTCTACGTTAAACATAGGGCCTTATTTTAAGAAACAGCCTTAAATTTGTGTGGTATAAATTAAATATGTAAACATTTGATGTAAATATTTTTTGATAGTACATTTCGCGTGTGTGTGTAAATAACAAATTGAAAGGTATGTGTGAAAATCGATAGCAGGGATATAAAGATGTATAACCGCTAAATGTCTATAAATGCCTTGATATAATTATGTTTTTAATGATATCAATAAAAATTGTCCATTTTAGTCTATGTTTTCCCCAAATCTATTTTGGCGCAGGCGGCTAGATGCAGCACATGTGTTATCGGTATGTTAACATATGGTGGTATTTGTGCCGGATGATATTTTTCTGCAGATAAAAATTAATATTAATATAATAAAATTGTATGGTTAATCCTTTTTTTGCTGTAAGCGAAGGGGCGGAGCTATATATAATAGAACAAAGCTGATGAATTCGTAAAAAGTCGAATTCATCACGTTTTAGGTGTTAGGATGTGGCTTTATGCTTTATCCATCTTTTTCGGAGTTTTATCTTGAGAAATAGAGTAGATTATTATAAAAGAAGGACATTATGGCACGTTCAGAAGTAAGTCCCGGTCATGTTTTTGAACCATGGCAGGTTTGGCCGGGGTCCTATAAAAATCCGCCTACGGATGGAAATTATCCTTCACCGGGCAGCCTGGGCTTAAAGATTGTCCAGTCAACACAGATTGCCTCCATGGGTTCCTGTTTTGCCCGGGAGATCAGAAAAGTGCTGCTGAAGGAAGGGTATGCATACATCACTGAGGAGGCCCATAACCCGGCCTCGGTGCACGCCAGTGCCGCCTGGGAAAGAACCTATAACACCTTCTCCATGTGCCAGATATTCGAATATACCTTTGGGCACTGGCAGCCTGACCTGCGGTGGTGGATATCGCCGGTGTCGGGCAAGGTTCAGGATCCTTATCGAAGGATTTTATTGTACGACAGCATTGATGATGCCGAGGCTGATTTTGAACAACATCGCATCCATTCCAGGCGTGCTCTGGAAAAAGCCGAAGTATTTATCTTGACGCTCGGGTTGACCGAAATCTGGCAGGATAAAATTGACGGATCGGTAATCTGTCTCCCTTCTGGTCCCTACGTAAAAGAAGGGGGGGATATGAGCCGATACCGTTTCAGGGTAAGCAGATATAATGAAAATCTGGAAAACCTTGAGCGCATCCATGAAATCATGGCTAAGCACAACCCGGAGTGCCGGCTGCTTGTAACGGTATCGCCGGTGCATCTTTTTGCAACTTTCCGTGAAGAAGCCGACGTAATGACAGCCAGCTGCAACTCCAAGTCTACCTTGAGAGCCGTTACCGACGAGTTTGTCGCCCGTCATGACAATGTCTTTTACTTTCCGGCATTTGAGATGGCCACAATTTACCGCCCCATGATTGATCAACCGATTTTCGCGCAAGGAAAAGAGAATTTCCATGTCAACCAGGACACCGTCGATTTCATTATGAAACAATTTTTCAAAATCTATTCAACATAGTGCAGTTTCTCCCCAAAGGAGTGTAGTTTTCTGAACATGCAAATATATCCCAAGTGCTTGAAAGGCAAACAGAGCTATGTGTCCTACGAAGGTCACTGGTTGCCGTGCTGCTGGCTGCCGAATTTTGGTGAATACTATGCAAATAGCATTTTCAGCCAAGCGGAGTTCGATTTAACCGCACACTCAATAGAAGAAGTAGTAGCCAATGATGCGTTCAGAGAATTTATTAGCATACTGGTAAAAGATCCTGAACGCGCAGCATATACGTGCAAAAAACACTGCAGATATGAAACGGAATCTACAGCAAATGATTTGAATCAAAAAGTAAGCTATGAATGAATATAAATTTGGCGACGGCCTGCATATCGAGCTGACATCAAGGTGCCGACTGTCATGCCCCAACTGTGAGAGGACACGCTTTAAAGGTGAATACAAAATAAGGGATTTGCACTTAGAGCTTGTTTTTCGGCTGGTGGCAAATCCAAAATTTAAGAAAATTATGCTTTCCGGCACTCTGGGCGACCCCATTTATTACCCGCATTTTCCTGAGGTCGTAAAGAAAATAAAACAGTCAGGCAAAGAACTAAGAATTGCTACAAACGGTAGTGGGAAAAAGCTAGAGTGGTGGGAAGAAATATTTAACTTGTTGGATAGTCGTGACACGGTTTGTTTCGGGCTTGACGGTTTGCAGGATACCGCTCATTTATATCGTGTCAACACAAGTTTTATAGAAGTATTTGAAGCCATGAAGCTAGGTGCTGCTATCAACAGGGCGGTGATTGAGTGGCAATTTATTCCTTTTAATTTTAATCAACACCAGATTGAAGAAGCAAAACAGTTGGCGAAAGAATACGGTATAAAGTTTGCGATAATTAAAAGCGGCCGGTTTAGGCCCGACGATCCTCTGCTGCCGGATATTGAATGGCTGCCTGAACCATTAAAGCAAAAAATGATGAACTGAATTCTCGTTGCTTTTCGATAAGTTCTGGAATATATACAATCCGAAAAGCATTTATTTGGCCCTGAAAAACCTGGTCCTTTGGGCCAGGTCAGAGTTGTCCGGCTCTGCCTTGGAGTTTTGTGTCTAAAATCACAAATTCCAAGCACCAAATTTCAAATAAATCACAAATTCCAAGTTTCAAATTCCAAACAAGGGCTAAAACTATTTTTTTTATTCTTTTGTTTGTTATTTGTTTTTTCGGTCATTGGAATTTATTTGTTATTTGTATTTTGTTATTTGGGATTTCCCCTTTTGGTCATTGTTATTTGTTTGATATTTGTTATTTGTTATTTGGAATTTAATTTACTCCATTTGAGATAGGTGCACCCCTATGGGAGTAAACCAAAGCCTGGTCCTCTGGGCCTCCGGCTCCGCTTCCAGCCCGTAGGGCTTACAGGCCGGAGGGTAGAGCCTACGCCTCGGAGAGCCAGGATTCTTTACAAAAAAGGATATATCTATGAAAATAGC
>NZ_JAZFTO010000137.1:0-4509 GCF_036446775.1 Candidatus Desulfatibia sp. | reverse complement strand
TGGCGGCAAAAGCAGTTTCAAAGAAAGGCTTGCAGAAACGTTCTTAGGAGAGCAGCAATTCTCCAAAAGAATCTTTATTGTTTTTTCCGGCGCCGTCATGGGTATCGGGCTGATTTTTTCAGCCTCCAGAGGGGGGATGATAGCGGTAGCCGCGGGCATGCTGGTGATGGGCTTTTTGTTTTTGGTACGGAAAAAACATCGCCGCAAAGGATTTGTCCTTGTTTTGTTGTTTGTAATTACTTCTGTTTATGCTCTTAAAATCGGGGTTGACTATCCTCTGGAACGCTTTAAAAACTTTGATGTTGGTTTTGAAACGAGAACAAGATATGCCCGTAACACTTTGGAAATGTATGCAGATTATAATCTTACCGGTGTGGGGGTCGGAAATTTTCAATATGCGTATCCGCGATACCAGGCTGTTGAAGACAAAAACAGGTATCTTATGCATGCTCACAACGACTGGATTCAGTTTATGGCCGAGGCCGGCATTATCGGCTTTGGCCTGCTGCTGATCGGAACGTTTTATTATATATACCGTATCATTAAAATTTGGGCCGGACGTAATGATCCTTTTGCGGTCTGTCTGGGGATGGTGCCGCTGGCGGTTATGGCCGCCATGGCGGTGCATTCATATTCTGACTTTAACTTTCATGTTCCGGCCAACAGCATGGTATTTACGGCCATCCTGGCCATCGGTTTCAGTGCCCTGCATCTTAAGGGACATCAGCGCGACAAAGTGCATTACCAATACCGCATCTTATCTTTGAACCCCAAAGGGGTTTTGAGTCTGCTGCTGTTTGCAGGTCTTGTAACATGGGCCGGGGTCTGGACCATGCGGCATTTTGTGGCCGAGGCTTATTGCAATACGGTCCTCAATTCCACGCTGAATAGAGATCAGAATCCTGCGCTGGAAGAGATCAAAGCGGCTATTGCCTGGGACGGCCGTAATGCGGGATACTGGTACAAAATGGCCCTTGGGTTGATCAAAAAGCGGAATCAAGGACTTAGGATGCAAGATACAGAACTAAAGGAACCGGAACTGCGAAAAATCCAGATGGAAATTGTGAAAACCATGGAACAGGCCGTGCGTCTGAATCCCTTTGCGGTTGAATATCATCAGCAACTGGGGTGGGAGTATGCGCGTATGTGGCTGGAACCCGATTTTGGCTCAAAATGGTTTCCGGCCGCCGATATATCCATGGAACGGACCGCCTACTTTGCCGGAGAAAAGAACCCTTTGCTGCATGTCAAACTGGGTCATTACTGGGTGATGCGGTCCAAGGTCATGGCGCCGATCTTTACAGAATGGAAACCGGCCTGGACCAAGGCCGGCTGGCATTATCAAAAAGCACTGGAACTGGAATCCGATAACAAACGCTTACGAAAAAGAATGATGCAAGATATCAAAAGGCAGGTTCGAATGTATTATCCTGATGAAGGGTTTGTTAAAGACGCCTTGGGAACTATGGGATCAGCAGATTGATGGCGTCGTAAAAAGTCCCATCTTTCATTTTAATTCCAACGCTGCTCTCTTTAGCTCATAACAGGCAAAATTTTCCTATCTGTATCAGCAAATTAGAGCTGGCTTCCTATCAATTCTAAGACAAATTTCTCATTAAAAGTTTTTTTTGGTTCTAAAACAAAAAAAACCGAAATAAAAACAAGTGATTATGTAGAAATTGGACAAACTGAGACGTTTTGCAAAAGTCTCAGTTTATAAGCTGCGGAAAGCCAGTCAATTTGGCATATGTCTTGCAACATTTATTTTCCATTTCTGTTCATGTCCATTATGTTAAATTCGGACTAAAGTTTCTTTCTAAATCGCCGATATATAAAGAGGATACACTTAGCCCGAATTTCTTGTAAAAACCTCGAACCAATTGATTTAATTTAAAATATAATTGATATTAAAAAATGACCTTATACTGAGGAGACCGCAATGAAATTTTCAGCCAGAGCTTGCATGCTTTTTTTGGCACTGTTTATGGGAATCTTTTTTCTGATTCCGCAGGTGCAAGCCGCCAAACCGATCGCCAAAGTGACCAGTTTTAAAGGCCAGGTCCTTATTCAGTCCGGAACTGATTTAGTCCCGGTTATGCGCGTCGGCCAATTTTTGTATGAAGGCAGTCGCATCCAGACTAAACAAGGCCAGGTTCAGGTGACCTTCAATGACGGTGCCATTATTAAGGTCAGCCCGTATTCCAATACCTTGATCCAGGAAAGGGAAGAAAAGAGCGGTTTTTGGATCTTTAAATCCAAAAGAACCGTCCGCAGGATCACCGCTTTTATCGGCAAATTGTGGTTCAAAAGCGGTGCGTCCAAAAGGAAAAATTTTTTGCAGACACCGACAGCCGTCGCTGGGATACGCGGTTCAGAAGGGGACCTCGGCTTCGACAACCAGAAAAGCTATTTGAAGATGTACACCGGTACGGCTGAAGTTACCGGCAAAGTCATCAGAGGCCGTTTTAAAAATCCCGGAAAACGGGCAGCAAATAAAAACTCTGTTTATAGGCGCGTTGAAAGAGCCTATGTAGCCACCGCCAGGGCCAGGGCTTCCAAAAAGCCGGCTGAAATAGCCAAAGCCAAGGTAGCGGCCCTGCATGTGGCCAAGGAAGCCTCCAGAGTTATAAAAGAGAACAACCCCGATGAAACCGTAAAAATGATTGACGGAGAGATTGCCGGGGCCGCCGCGGATGCCGGGATAGCAAAAGAAAAAATTGCGGTTTCCGTTGCGGAGTTCAAAGAAAACCGCCAGCATTTGCAGCAGGCCATGGCGAATGCCAAGGATGAAAAAGAAGTTCAAATGATCGAAAAAGCCCTTAACGATGCCGTGAATGCTATCGGCAACGCTGAAAAGCAATTTGTTGAGGCTGATCGAATCGTTAGAGAAGTCCATGATATGGCTGCAAGGTATGATATGGAAGCCGTCCGGCATGCGGCTGAAGCCGTCCAGAAGATCGATGGTGATGTCCGCAAGATGTATATGGATATGACCGAAGATACGAAAAATATGTTTAAGGAAATGGGATTTGTCCCGCCGGTACCGGGGATGCAGCCGCCATCGCCGGGACAGTATCCGCCCGGGGTGCGCCCGCCTGGGGAGTATCCGCCTGGGATGCAGCCGCCGCCGGGCTGGGATCCGAGTAAGGGACCGCCGCCGGACTGGGACCCGAGCAAGGGACCGCCACCCGGGGAATATGGTATGTATCCGCCCGGAGAATATCCGCCTGGAATGCAACCGCCGCCGGGCTGGGATCCGAGTATGGGACCGCCACCGGATTGGGACCCTAACAAAGGACCGCCGCCGGGAGAATATGGTATGTATCCGCCCGGAGATTACCCACCCGGGGAGTATCCGCCCGGTATGTATCCACCACCTGGCGATTATCCGCCTGAATATGGAATGTATCCTCCCGGAGAACATCCACCTGGAATGTATCCTCCCGGAGATTATCCGCCCGGGGAATATCCGCCCGAATATGGTATGTATCCACCGCCTGGCGATTACCCACCCGGAGAATATCCGCCCGAATATGGTATGTATCCGCCACCGCCGGGGGATTATCCACCCGGAGAGTATCCGCCGGAATACGGCATGTACCCGCCACCTCCTGGAGAGTACGGGGATTATCCGCCACCGGACGAATATGGGATGTATCCACCGCCGGATGAATATGGAATGGACCCGCCGCCGGATGAATATGGAATGTACCCGCCGCCGGATGAATATGGAATGTATCCACCACCGGATGAATATGGAATGTATCCACCACCGGATGAATACGGAATGTATCCGCCACCGGACGAATATGGAATGTATCCGCCACCGGATGAATACGGAATGTATCCGCCACCGGACGAATATGGAATGTATCCGCCACCGGATGAATATGGCATGTATCCGCCGCCGGGGGATTATATCGATGACCCGTATTACGATCCCTATTACGACCCCTATCACGACCCCTATTATGAATCTGTGTACAACCCCTGTACCGGCGCCGACCCCTGCGATTGGAACTGTGACGGGATTGTAGATAGTTACGAGTACGGAGAATGTACCTATTACGATAGCTGCGATTATAACCATGACGGGGTAGTTAGTGCGCAAGAAGCTTTTGACTGCGACAAAGAGGTAAGTGGGAACCAATAAAATCATGTTGCGATTTTATGAAACTCCCGTCCCGCTTTCAGCGGGACGGGATCTAATAAGCGAAAGGTTTACCCCGCTTTTAAAGCGGGGCTAAAATTCCTATCCCCGTAGCCCCGCTGGCGGGATTTTTAATCCATTTTTTTTCAACCCCATAATATCCTCCTGAGTAATCATATCCATAGACAAGACGGCATCTAAACCACTAAACATCAAGTATTTTTAACCAATTTGATCTATTTTTAAATAACTTTTTGCTGCTTAAAAAATAATTTTGGCGCAACTTCATAACGCAATCTTCATTTCATATAATTTTAGGGGGTTGCGCAAACATCTTACTTCTGTTATACTTCAGGAAC
>NZ_JAZFTO010000136.1:0-8530 GCF_036446775.1 Candidatus Desulfatibia sp. | reverse complement strand
CAAGCAGCAGAACCCTCTCCGGCCGGGCCGGGTCGTGACCATATAGAGGATGCGGGCGGTGAACCGCCGCTGGAGGTCGAAGCAGAAACCGTCGCCGGAAAGGAACCCACAGCCCCAGCCGAAACTAAGAAATTCGGCAATTATGAAGTTGTCAAGCTGCTGGGAAAGGGCGGATTCGGTTCGGTCTGGCAAGCCACAGCGGCAGACGGCCTACCAGTGGCCGTCAAGGTGTTGAACCCGGACGTTTTGGATAACGACCGGGCCGTGCGAAAATTTTTTCACGAGGCCATTAACCTGTCCAAGATGAATCATCCGAATATTTGCCGGTTTATCGATTTTTTCCCTCAAGAGGGGAACTACGCCATTGTAATGGATTTTGTCCAGGGAACCGATTTGAAGGATCTGCTTAAGAAACAGAGCGGCCCTCTGCCCTTTGACACCGCACGCCAGATTGCGGCACAGGCTCTGGATGCTTTACATTATGCCCACCAAAAACAAGTGCTTCACCGGGATATCAAACCGGAAAACATCACTCTGACTACGGAAGGGGCAGTAAAAATCATGGATTTTGGCATCGCCAGGCTGTCTTCTTCCGAATCACAGCAAACCTCCTTATTTATGATATCGCCTGCATACACGGCACCCGAACGGTTTGACGAAACTAAAACCGAGGATGTGGACCACCGTGCGGACATTTACTCGCTGGGCCTTGTGTTCTATGAGATATTTGCCGGTAAACACCCCTTTCCAACGACCAATCCGATGGAAATGATTATGGCCCATTTAAACACGGTTCCCGCTCCGCCGGATGAGATTGCAGACCTGCCTCAGGAAATCAGCGATGCGATTCTCAAAGCCCTGGAAAAGGATCCGGAAGATCGGTTTGAGGATTTTGCAGCTTTTAAAATGGAAATGCTGGGCGAGGCTCCGCTGCGGGCGTCCCAGTCGATCGGGCCGTTGGAGTTTTCCGGTGAATACTGCAAAGACGGCGCCGCGTTCCTGAAAATGCTTTCCGGCATTGTTAAAAAGCACCAGAAGCAAGCCAGGAAGATCACTGTGGGTCAGGTGGGGAAGCAGGTGAATGTGATCATCGAAACCACCGGCGGAAATGAGTTGTGCATTACCAGGGATATATAAAAAACAAACGAGCCGTTTTCATTTGCTGTTGTCGGGTGTGCATTCACGCGTCTCCCACCAAGCCTTGCCGTAATTGATAAAAAGCTGCTCGCCGGCAGAGACATCTTTGATAGTATGAAATACGATCAGGTCCCGCTCCGTGTCGTGCCAATATTCGGTATTGTGTTCATCCGCGTGGTTAAAAATACTTCCCCACCCCAAGGGAAGCGAGTAGTATTCGGACTCGTCTTCCGCATCGTTATGTTCCTGATCTAGAGCATAAACGTAATCATCTATAATACCCGAGCAATCTTCCTCCCTGATACGCAAGTGATGGCACTCTTCAAGTGTCGTATCGGCCGGAATATATTCGGTTGCGAAAACGCCGTGGCCGAATTTAGAGGGTGCTACAACCAGATCGGGATGTCTAACTAATTGTTGAGATGAGAGTTTGGTCATATTTCCCATTAATGATGTCTTTTGATATTAACCGCCTAATCAGACTAATATCATAGATAACTTCGTTTGAAAATCGTGAATTTATTTTGGGGGCTCAACTAAAGCGGATGAACTCGTAAAAAGTCACGAAATAAGATTGAATTGTGCACTGCTTTTGGATATGTAATCGGACGGGAGTCGTTGACAGTACAATTTCAATTGTGCATAAACAAAATACTGATAAATTGTTAACTTTTTAAAATAATAGCGAATATGACAATAGACATAAGAGATAAGTCCCATATCAGCCATCAAGATGTCATGGGGTTAAACTTTATTAAAAAACAAGACACCTATGTGTTTCGAAAATATTATAAGCAGGGACTGCGCTCCCAGATTATAGAGATACTGGATTCAAGCGATGCCATCAAGCAAGATAAAGGCGAAATTATAAACGGCATAAGATTCTTTCCCAGGGCCAGACCCTTAAATATACTTAGAATATTTAGAGCACAATTTGAATCTATGGAGAATGTTTTTCAAGAGGTAAAAAAATATAAAACCCTGGAAGACTACCTGCCGCCTGATACTTATTCCAAATCTTGTGAATTTGTCGTGGATTATATCAGGGAGGGCAAACGTGATTTTATACTTTGCGGTCTTCAGGAATATATAGAGGGTAAAGTGTTGAATCCATGGGACCTGTTTCATAAGAATCACCTGATAAACCTTGTCCGCAGCATGCGGGATCAAGGCCACAATCCTTTAAAAATGACCACTGAACAGCTTATCCAAAGGGTTAAAAAGCAAGCAAGCAAATTCATAGACAGCCTCAAGCGAATGATCCTGGAAGCAAACTATGTACCCGATCTTGCAGGTATTGGAAATCTAATCCTTACCGCCTGCGGGGATATCAAACTCGTAGACATCAACAATATTTCCAGGGTTTCATGGGGGCCCGACATCGGTCTGGATGACAAAGGCTATCCGGTATGTGATAAATCCATTGAGGCTGTTTCGATCATGGAGCAGAAATTGCTGGACAGAGCCATTGATGAGACGGAAACAATCTATAAAATATTTCTTGATCCTGAAAGGATAAAAAGGGTTAGGGCTTTAGAAGTAAAATTTCATCATACCTCTAAATTTAGAGAACTCTACCCGAAGTAATTAGAATATTAGCTCTTTGCGGAGATAGAGTAGTATAGTAGTCTTATTGAGTTTAGGTAAAAGAAATACAGAACATGGAAAAAGGTTATAAACATAAGGCTGTGCGGATAATTGTCGTGCTTGTACTGGCGCTAACTGTTTATGGTTTGCTTATTACGTTGCGGCCCAAAGCCGAGCGTCAGGTCAAAACCGAAACAGGATTTTTTGTTGAGGTGCTGCCGGCGCAAGCCAAAGACGTAAATATGATGATTGAGACCTATGGAACGGTAAAGGCGCGTGACATCTTAAAGCTGGTTGCCCAAGTTCGAGGCCAGATCGTTGATATGCATTCGTCTTTTGAAGAAGGGAACTTTATCCCTAAAGGGACGGTTATGATGATAATCGATCAGCGGACCTATCAGCTCGAGGTCGACCGGCGCAAGGTTCAGATTGACCAGACGGGAGCCGAGTTTAAACGTTTGAATCAGGAAATACAGAATCTTAAAGCCAGCATTAAAATTGCAAAAGCAGATGCCGATTTGGCTCAAAAAGAGTTTTTACGTTTAAAAAAGTTGATGAGCAAAAATGTAGTGGCGCAGACAAAGCTTGACCAGGCGGAGCAGAGATATCTGGCAAGCCTGGAGCGCATGCAGGGACTTGAAAATCAGCTGGCCCTGACCGGGCCGTTAAGAGAGCAGCTGGAAGCCAAGCGTAATATGGCAAGAGTACAGCTACGCCAGGCGGAGCTTGATCTTGAACGGGCAAGCATTGCTGCTCCTTTTGACGGCTGGGTTATGAAAAAGGCTGTTGAAGCCGGTCAGCATGTTAATTCCGGGCAGTATCTGGGTGAGATTTATTCTGCCGGAGCCCTTGATATTGAGGTACATCTGCCGGTGAAGGACCTGAAATGGCTGCCTTCAGATTTGAAGCCGGACAAAATGCCTGAGGTCGATATCATTTTCAGCACTGTAGAAGGCTCATATATATGGAAAGGCCGTGTTGCCAGGATGAAAGCCCAGATAGATGAAAGAACGAGAACACTGCCGGTCGTCGTGGAGGTAAATGAACACAAAGTTGCTGCAGGCAGGCAGAGTATTATGGTTTTAAGACCGGGCATGTTTGTGGCTGTAAAAATAAAGGGGAGCGAAATCAAGCAGGTATTTGTGCTCCCACGTTATATGGTTCACAATGAGAATGTCGTCTATCTTGTCAATGAAAATCGCTTAGAAATAAGGCCGGTCAGCGTTCTGCGCCGTTACAAGGATTCCGTTTTTATAGAACGGGGGCTGGCGGAGGGAGAGCTTTTAATCAAATCTCCCATATCAAGTGCAGTAGACGGAATGCCGGTAAGATATATTCAGGAGTCGGAAGTTAGAAGACGGAAGAAAGAAGACGGAGATTAGAGGACAGAGGACGGAAGACAGAGACCGGAGATCAGAGGACAGAGGACGGAAGACAGAGGACAGAAGACGGAGATCAGAGGACAGAGAACGGAGGACAGAGAACGGAGGTCAGAGGACAGAGGACGGAGGGCGGAGAGCGGAAGTCAGAGGACGGAGGTCAGAGGACGGAAACCCGCGGCCTCCAGTTCGTAGAGCCTACGCCTCGGAGAGAGAACGCCGCTCATCGGGAAAATAGCCATTTATGGATGGAAACAAATTAGTTTACTGGTGTGAGGCCTTCAGCGCTGATACCCTCCACATAAAACTTAGAGTCGTTCATAAAACTAAAAAAAATGGTTACAAAAGCGATGGAAGCCTGAATCATCAGGGGCTTATTTTGATATAGTACACCCAGTTTCTGATTGCGCACATCTTCCGTTGTGTGCGCGAAATAAGAAGAGAATAAACCGTCCAGCATTTGATCGGCGTCAGGGACGGTAACGGTACCGGTTCCGCCGCTGTAACAGTAGTCCATCGCTTCGATCAGAAGTGTGCGTTGACTCTGGATGTCTTTGAAGTGGTAGCCGATTAAATGGATTAAAGTGCGTTGGGCTTCCTTTAAGCTGGCCATGCATACGTCATCAAACAATAATTGTGAAATGGGATCTTCTTCAACCTTAATTTTTTGCCGTATTAATGAAAGCAATACAGCATTTTTAAAAAGCTGATACAAACGTCTGGAGCCGTTGATAGCAGTTGGAGGCAGATGATTCGTTGCCGGAATATAGCCGCGATAGTTATTGACAAACAAAAGCTGGAAGATATTTTGGAAAAAGTCAACCCCTTCCAGAGGGTCTCGAAGGTCAATGCGCATATCCAGGGTATTATCCAGCCTGTCAGCCAGTTTTACCTGTATCAGTTGAAATGCATCGCGGGAGTGCTCAAGGAGACGTCCGATATAGCGGTAGTAGGATTCCTCCTTGAGCTTGGTTAAATACACCAGACGGTTCATCAGGGCCTGTTCATCTTCTGAAGGCATCTGTTCTAGAAGACGGTATAGCTGTTCCTCAATATCTTTCCAATTTGAAATTTCGAAATCGATCGGCTTAATATCCTCAAGAATATCGTGAAGCAGAGCGCTTAGCAGATCTATCAGATTAAGCGTGTTGAAATTGCGGGCGAACAGAGCGGCAGTGCGAAGTGGGTGCAGGACTGCCAGCGGCCCCAGGCGCCTACGCTTTTGGCTGTAGGCGTTAAATAGATAGCTCAGGGCTTCCATAACTATACGTTTACTTTCGCGGTCCTCGGTGTCATTGGAATGGAAGCGTTTGCCGTCAATAATGAACATTAAGACATTATAACGGTTTAAAGACGCGGCACTCAGATTATAATTTAAGGCCGCAGACAACTTTAAAAATTCAGAGAAGTCGTATAGAGGCATGACCCCTCTCCGTTTGCGTGTCGTAATCCATTGTCACCGGGTTTCGCATGATAAGTTCGATGGCGGTTGCGGCTGCTGCGGCAGCTTCAGGGAAAACATGTCCAAGGGTGCTGATGTGTCTTAAGTTGTCGGCGGTACGGAGGATTAACATGGCAAGGTCACCTTCTTCTATTGCGGCTATAGATGCAACCTTTTTCCAGGGCTGGCCGGTTGCCCAGGCAAACATAATAGCGGCCGGGTTTAAAATCATAGGTCTGACGCTGAAACCTCGCTTGGACATGCATTCCGCAAATGATCGCAGCCGTTTTGTCACCGCTGAAAAGGTTTTCGCCAGCTTGTTAGGTACAAATGCCCGCTCAATTTTGTCATTCGACTCGCGCTCATACACGAATGATGCAATGATGGCGGCCAGCATTACCGGATCTGTTTCCGGAAAGATTCCCAACCTGAAACCTTCTGCGATCATGAGAGGTTGATCGACTCTCAGTCGTGATGCCCATACACCGTCATTGGTCAGTGCGCCACTCTTGGTAACATATCCTGTTTCTTTCAGAAAGTCGAGATGTTTCAAAAAATCTCGCCACAAGTATTTGTGATCAATTTTGAGGCTTTTCCGCGGTTGTCCTTTCATAACCGTGTAGGTGGCAAAGGACTTATGCAGAAGATCTTCGATTTGTTCGGGGGTGTGGGAAAGCAGCAGATTAAGCACCATGGAAAAGTTGATCTTGATCTGGCTGATAACATCAGAGGGAGGCATGGAGATTGTCCTGGCGATTAACCTGATATTCATAAACTTGCCGGGGATCAATACGGCAAATCCGATATGGTCCATCCCTCGACGACCGGCGCGTCCGGTCATCTGATGAAATTCAGTGGGAGTTAGCGCAACAAATTCTTGGCCGTTGAAGCGGTCTGAATTGAGAAAAACAATCGTTCGGGCCGGAAAGTTTACTCCAGCGGCAACTGTAGATGTCGCAAAGACCGCTTCTAACAGCCCTTCCGTCATCAGAGTCTCCAAAACCAGCTTCCATGCCGGCAACTGCCCGCTGTGATGTGCTCCTACACCCAGATGCTCAAGATGCCACAACTGGCGGTGTCCGGCAATATGAGAGCTTTGAGACACAAGCGTGTCAACTCTGCGGCTGAGTCTTTCTTTCCGATTCCGGTCGTGGATCAGGTTGTCGAGACAGAGATCAAGGGCGTGGTTACAATCGGCCCGGGATTTAAGAAAAAATATGGCCGGCAGCAGGCGATATTTTTTTAAAACACGCATGATATCACCAAAAGGGGGAAGTTTGTGGGGCGGTGCCAGTAAGGGGGGGCGCTTACTGCTTGCATAAGCAGCGACCTTTTTGTAGAGTTTTATTTTTTTGGGGGGACTACCTGGGGAAACAAACGGCAGGAGTGTCCCGGATGGATGAAAAAAAAGAGGATAAAGCGGTACCGGCCGTTTTGTCTCTTCGACAACAATACATTTTTTTTTGCGGATTGACGACAGCCAGTCCGCAATGTGACCGGCATTGCCGATGGTGGCCGAAAGTAAGAGCAGTGGTATTCTGAAGGGGAGATAGATCATGGTCTCTTCCCAGACAACGCCGCGGTCTTCGTCACCCAGAAAATGGGCTTCATCAAGGATGACAAAATCGGTGCCCAAGACAGTTCCCGCGTGCATGGCATCATAGAGCTGATTGCGCAGAATTTCGGTTGTCCCGACAATAACGGGTGCATGGGGGTTTTCTTTGCGGTCACCGGTTAAAATGCCGACATTTTCTGCGCCGAATATTTGTGAAAATTCGGCATATTTTGAATTGGTGAGAGCCTTCAGCGGAGAAGCATACCAGGATCTGCCTTTCTCGGCATGTACCCGGGTCATGGCCTGTTGAGCTATCCAGGTTTTACCGGCACCGGTGGGAGCGGTTACCAGGCAGTCGGTCTTCTCGATTGCCGCGAGAGCCTCAAGCTGAAAAGGATCCGGTTGGAAGGGTGTTTTATCCGGGACACCAATGGCGGCAAAAACCTTTTTCAGGCCGGCATCGGCCCCGGGTTTAATTCTAATGACTTTGGACTTTTTTTTGAAGTGATATTTTGATCTTGCGGGGTATCTTTTGCGTCGTTTCATTACAGCCTGGAGATTATTTGGATTACATTTGTTTTTGCTGTCGAGTCGACGTCAAACGGTGAAACGCCATCCAGGTCAGCCTCGATTAAAGCATCATCATAGGGGATAAATCCGATAAACTCAAAATTTTTGAGATGCTTTTGCAAAAACTGTTCATCTTTTTTGCTGCGGATCTTGTTGCCCACCACGGCAATAGCTTTAAGCCCGATTTCAGATGCAAGCTTGTGAATGTGGCCGGCGGTATCCAGACTGCGACGTCCCGGTTCCACCACGACGATAAGTTTGTCTACCGCCGAAGCGGTAGCTCTTCCCAGGTGTTCAATCCCCGCTTCCATATCCATGATTACGATTTCGTTCCTTGCAAGGACAACGTGGGTCATCAGAGCTCTTAAAAGGGTACTTTGCGGGCAGAGACAACCGGATCCTCCCTTTTGAATGCCGCCAAGTCGCATCAGTTTGATATTGCCAAGTCTGGCAGACAGAGCATCGGGCAGATCATCTACCTTGGGATTCAGTTTAAAAAATCCGCCCATGCTTCCGGGCTTTGCTTCGGTCCTTTCAAAAATAAGGTCTTTCATCTCGGCGATGGGCGTTATTTTATGCGCATCGGGGATGCCGAGCGCTGCGGCCAGGTTTGCATCCGGGTCGGCGTCAATCGCCAATACATGCTTGCCACGTTCATTCAAGATTCGGATCAAAAGCGCTGCAAATGTTGTTTTGCCGACGCCCCCTTTACCACTGACAGCTATTTTCATAGATATATCCTTTTTTGTAAAGAATCCTGGCTCTCCGAGGCGTAGGCTCTACCCTCCGGCCTGTAAGCCCTACGGGCTGGAAGCGGAGCCGGAGGCCCAGAGGACCAGGCTTTGGTTTACTCCCATAGGG
>NZ_JAZFTO010000135.1:0-8238 GCF_036446775.1 Candidatus Desulfatibia sp. | reverse complement strand
GAAATCTAAATCAAATTCGTATTTGCCGGTGGCCTTTGATTTTTTAACAGCGTTGTCCGGGCAGTACATATAGCAGTTGTCGCACATGTAACAGAGTCCGCAGCTGAAACAGCGATCCGATTCGCCAATAATCTCATCCCGGTCAAAGGGCCGGTAAATCTCCTTAAAACCTTTCAGCCGCATATGAATCGGCGCAGCTTCTTTAGTAAAGGCTTTTGATTTCTCATAATAATATGTATTCAAGTCCTTGGAGTAAATCACCGGCGGTTGTGCCAGCCGACTTTCCACATTATTATCGATGTAGTCCTCAATGGCGGAAGCGGCTCGCATCCCCTGACCGATGGCAGCGGCAACGGTCTCCGGGCCGAGCACGGCATCACCACCGGCGAAAACGCCGTCGATGCTGGTCATGAGCAGTTCGTTGGTATAGGTCCATTTATCACCCAGCCTTTGAACGTCAATGCCGTCATAATCGACCGCCTGGCCGGTAGCCATTATGACCGTGTCCGCCGGAATAACCGATTCTGACCCGGCAATGGGGACCGGCCGGGCTATTCCCAAACCGGCTTTACATCTCAACTTTTTTTTATAAATTAATCAGGGAGGCAATACTTTGATGGTTTCGTCAAAACACAAAAATCACGGTGAGCATATGTACAGATATCGGCTTATTACTATTATAATTTTAGGATTGTGCTTAACGGGTCATACAAGCTGGGCCGCTAAGGGCTATGTAACTGATTCGTTTAGAATCAGTCTCCGTAGAGGTCCAAGCACTGAAAATAAAATTTTAAAATTTCTCTCTTCCGGTCATCCCGTGGAAATTTTAAAGACCGAAGAAGGTTGGAGTCTTGTTCACTCCCTGGCTGATGATCAGGAGAACATTAAGGGATGGGTTTTGAATCGTTATCTGATTATACGACTCCCATGGGAAATTCAGACCAAATCCTTATTGCAGGAAAATGCTGTGCTTAAAGAGAAATTGGCCCGCCTTGAAGATGGACGGAATGGGGCTCTGAAACAGGAAGCAGATAAATATGTTAAGCTTAAAACGGTCCATGCATCTTCCCAAAAAACCATTCAAATGTTAACTAAAGAAAATGAAAATTTGAAGTCTTCGCAAAAAAATAGATTGTTTTTATCAGGAGCATTAGTGTTATTGTGCGGTTTGATCAGCGGCATGATAGTTGGGCGACAACAAAAGAGGCGACGATTATCACTATAATTTGTGGATCATCTCCAACTCTTTTGGAGATGATCCACAAAGAATTAACCATCTGAATGTCACGAGTTTGGTTCGTTCGTTTTCAAGGCATCAGGGCTGAATCTGTTTTGCAGCCAATAAAAAATTCGGGCTAGTGCTTGAAACTCCGCTGCCCGGTATATACCATGGTGGCGCCGACTTCGTTGCAGGCCTCGATGGACTGGTAGTCATTTCCCGACCCGCCGGGCTGAATCACGGAAGTAATACCTTCTCCGAGTCCTACTTCTATGCCGTCCCTGAAAGGGAAGAATGCATCGCTGACCATGGCGGCACCGATCAGGCCGCCTTTTTCAGCCGTTACCCTTGCGTCAATTTCTTTCTTTTTATCGTCATCTTGCAGATCGTTGTAAGGGATGCCGTGCGCTTCAAAGCAATAACGGTCTGCTAGTTTCCGGTAGGCTTTATCTCTGGCGATTTCAGCCACCCCTACCCGGTCCTGCTCACCGGTTCCAATGCCTACGGTCACCTCGTCTTTTACATAAATGACCGAATTCGAAGTAATCCCTGATTCCACCAGCCAGCCAAAGAGTAAATTATCATTTTCCTTATCCGTGGGTTCCCGGTCTACCCGGTAGCTTTTGCCCTTGTATTCGGTTTCGGCGACCCTGAGGTCCGCCGGAGTCAGGGTAGTCGGCACAAAAGACCACTGCACGATATGTCCGCCGTCAATCAAACTCTTGAATTCCACGCACCGCTGACCGACAAAACTCTGCAGCCGATCGATATTACCGATACGGATGACCCTTAGATTTTTTTTCTGTTCGAAAACTGCCATAACCCCTTCCTCAAAATCAGGGGCGACCACGACCTCGGCATACTGATTGGTAATGGCTTCGGCCGTGGCCTTGTCTACCGCCCGGTTAAGAGTGATGCATCCTCCGAAAGCAGCCACGCGGTCTGCTATATTGGCCTTGATATAGGCTTCTTCCAGAGTGTCTGCGCGGGCAACTCCGCAGGGGTTGTTGTGTTTGACAATCACCACTGTGGGTTTGTCCACAAAGTATCTTAAGATATTCAAGGAGTTGTCCGCATCGGTCAAATTGGTTTTACCGGGATGCTTGCCGGACTGCAGCAGTTCGATATCTGAGGCCAGATACTGCCCCGGCTGAATCGTTTGGCTGTCCCCTAACACCAGATTACCATTGACCAGCCTGTACAGAGCCGCTTCCTGGCCGGGATTTTCACCGTATCTTAATCCTTTTTGAACCTCATCGATGACCCAGGAAACTTTTTCATAAAAAAGGGTCTGCCTTTTGTCCTGGTCCACAAAGCTAATCTCCATATTAGGCGGAAAGTGATCATCCATGATTGTTCGATACATTTTCTTTAGATCTTCAGCCATTTTCTTCTCCTTTAACCTTAATTCCGGATAAACCGGTTAAAAATTATTATTTTTATCACGAAAGCATGAAAATACGAAGGCACGAAAAACCAAAATTAAATTACCATTTCGTGCTTTCAGTATTTCGTGTTTTCGTGATTATCTTTAAATATTCGGGTTAACCGGGATAGCAAGCCTTAACATCGTCAAAAGATTTGGAACCCAAAAAGCCGGCAATAGTACTGTCATAATCGGCCGTGTAGGCAAAGGCCTTTTGCGCCAGACGGTAACGAAGTCCCAGGGATATCGCTCCGTTATTAGCTTTCATCTCGGCAATAATGGTGTCATAGTCGGCAGGGTCGACCACCGATGCAACCCTCAAATAATTCTTGGCGGAAGCCCTTATCATACACGGCCCGCCGATATCGATATTGCCCCGCGCCTCTTCCACTGTTACCCCTTCTTTTGAGATCGTCTCCTTAAAGGGGTACAGATTGCCGATCACCATATCCATCGGCACCGCACCGGTTCGTTTTAAATCATCCTGGTGGGGGTCATTGTAAGTTTCGGTCAGCAGGCCCAGATAAATTTTAAAGTCCAATGTCTTGACCAGACCGCCCTGGGTTTCCGGCTGGCCGGTGTAATCCGAAATCTGTGTCAGGCAGGTTGCCGCCGCCTCGCCCATAATTTCCTTAATCCTACCGAAAGTTCCGCCGGTAGAATATAATTTTATCTCAGGATTTATCCTGAGCAATGCGGGCATAAACTCATCCAAACCGCCTTTGTCAAAAACACTTGCCATTACATTTCTAACCTTTACAAGATCATCAATTTTTTCAACAACGTTCATACTCATAACACCTACCTCTCTCCTTCATATTCTTTGATAAAGCGTTTAAAGAATTGCTCCATGAAGTCATGGCGCTCATGCGCCAGTTTTCTGCCGCTTTTTGTCAAAATCCTATCCCGGATTTTGCTGAGTTTAACCCTGTATTCTCGATAGCCGGTGTCGTCTTTTGAGTACGGCGCGGCTTTCTCGACATTTATTTTGGGGCTGTGCAGCCGCGCCCCCACTTCTCCGGCAAAGAGAAATGCCCGGGCTACCCCCACCGCACCGATGGCATCAAGTTTGTCCGCATCAAACAGGACTTTAGCCTCGATTGTTTGGGGCGCATAGTTGCCCCGGAAACGATGGGATCTGACACAGTGGACAATATTTTCTTTTTGTTTTTCCGTAAGCGGAAACGCCGACACGATCGGAATTGCTATTTCCACACCTTTTTGGGCGTGGCATACAGCACCGTTGGAAGCATCCTGAAAGCCCCGGCCGATATCGTGCAGATAGGCCGCAACCAGCAGCACATCCATGTCGACACCTTCTTTGGAGCCGATGCGCCGGCACAACCTGAATACTCTAAGGGTATGCTCCCAGTCATGGCTCCCACGGGCTCCGTCAAAATATTGCTTTGCAATCTTGTGCACGTTTTCCAGCAACATTTCAGAGTCGATCTTAGAACCATTACCATTGGTAAATCCAGCATCCTGTATGTTTACCGCTGCAGCTTCACGCATCTTCATTAGGCCCGCTTCCCCGTCATATGCTCAATGTCAACCTTGATAATAACCGTATGTTTTAATTTGGTTTCCGGATAGGTAGATGCTTCGCCGGAGTATTGCTGCATGATAATATCCAGAGCCCGGCGCTTGGACTCGGAATCTTCGAGAAATGAAGCTTGGCCGAATCCAACAACACTTTTATATTGCATACCCCACTCACATGCTTTATCAGCCTTTATGACTTCAGAGTCAATATCAAATTCAAAACAAACCCTGTTATTCTTTTTGATGATGTCTATTTTTTTCCCCTGTCCGGCGGAATGAAAGTACAATACATTATCCTTGTATCCAAAGCACAGCGGAACGATGTAAGGGTGATTTCCATCCGCCGGCGCCAGCCGGGCCGACCAGGCTGCGTCTGATGATCTCCTCGATTTCAGCCCTGCTGGTAATCTCCCTGTCAGCCCTTCTCATTTTTTTCATTGAGTTTCTCTACAATTTAATTTGAGTGTCTAACCCGAATCGAGCCAAAAATCGATCAGGCGTCTGTTGTCAATTGTCCGTAGTCAGTAGTTTTACAGATTCTTAGGGTTTCTTTGTGTGTTTCGCCTGTAGTTGAAATATAATCTCGCTTCTTTTTGCGTAGCAACGGACGACGGACAAAGGACAACGGACAACCACTTGAGCGTTTTCGCTCAATTGGTGTATAAAAATTGCCTTTTTTCAGAGCGGCGAAGCCGCATTATATAAAATCGCGCAGCTATTTTATAGCTGCGCGATTTTATATTACAGGATCAATAACCCCGGCCAGGTTTTCCTTTACGAATGTCGGCAGCATAAAAGCAGCCCGGTGTATTCCAATGTTGTAATAGCGGGTTGCAACACCTGCCTTCTCAACCCGGGCAGGGTCAAAATCCTTTAAGGGGCAAATACCTTTGGAAGCGTAACCAAAACTCCAGAAGCCGCCCGGATAGGTTATATTGGTGAACAGATAAAGATGAAGCTTTTTAAAAAACGGCCGCTGGTTCATCAGCATGGGATACTGGATGTCATGATCGTAAAAGGGCGATTCAGCCTGAGTGATCATGATTCCGTCGGCTGCGAGTATGGCGGCAACTCGTTCATAGAATGGTTGATTAAACAGCGATTCTGCCGGGCCGATGGGATCGCTGGAATCGACAATGACCACATCGAACCGTTCGCCGGTATCGTTTACAAACTTGACCCCGTTTTCGATGCGCAGCTCCAGGCGCGGGTCATCCAGGGCACAGCTCACCGAGGGCAAATGCCGGCGACACGCTTGAACCACAATCTCATCTATCTCGACCATCACAACCCTTTCAATCGAACGGTGTTTGAGGACTTCACGGACCGTGCCGCCGTCGCCGCCGCCGATGACAAGAACCTGTTTTGGAGAAGGGTGCACGAAAAGAGGTACATGCGCGATCATTTCATGATAAACGAATTCATCCCGCTCAGAAAGCTGGACGATGCCGTCGTTAAGAAGCATGGCGCCGTGGCCGGCGGTTTGCACCACATCCACCTGCTGGAATTGACTTCGCTCTGAAAAGAGGGTCTTTTCGATCTTAAAGCTTAAAGCTACCGTCTCTTTGTGGATTTCCTTAATCCAAAGTCCGGCTTTGTTTTTCGTACCCATGCGGCTGCTATTGTCCATGTATGCTCCCAAATGGCTACCTAACACTTAATAACATAATTCAAAAAGGTGACGGCATAACCGCAGTCGAATTCGTAAAAGCTCTTTTCCGTAACATTATACCCGGCGGCGGCAGCATTGACCGTGGAGTGCAGCCGCAGGCATTGAGCGTCCATGCTGGTTGTCAATACCAGAGAAAACCTTTCCGGTTTAAAAATATAAACAACATCCGCCACAATCCCGGAATAGTCGTTTTTGATGACATTGGTTTCAAAGCTGGCATATGACCCCTCGGGCTGCGGGGTTACATGCACCGTAAAATAATTAATACTATCAATGCCGTTCATGGAAAAACCGCAAGGGTGAAACACATGGCTGTCCGTATCCATCTGCGTAAAAATACGGTTAAGCCCGCTTTGTTTAAGGACTTGACTGGCACTCCGGCGGTTGTCTGTCATACATATTTCGGATATCGACGGGCCCAGATCATGCATCAGAACCTGCAGGGTGGCATCCTGTGAGGCTGCTGTTTTGGCATGCGATGAATAAAAAACGTAGACATGATCATGATTGGCCGGCCCCAATCTGTAACTTTTCCCCGGAAAATGCCGTTCCATACCGGCCACATCATCTTCAAAATCGGCCGGCTGCATTTGGGGGAACATGAAGTTTTTGCGTTCATAAAAAACCAGGGCCACTTTTTGTTTGTTAACAATTTTAAGGATTTCAGGCACGGCATTAATAAGGTTTGTCTGCCCGCAGGTAATCATCAGGATGCGGTCTTCCCATACAAAAAGGCTCGATTCAGACAATATGTAGGCATCCAGATAATCATTTGATTTCTTGCTGATAATTTCCGCCCGGCCGGCTCTGGCAACCCTCTCCCAGCGACCATCAGAGCCGGCTCGCAGGCCGGGCTGCGGGGAGAAAAGGATGATTTCGAGCTTTTTTTCGGGCCCTTCGAATTGTGTTGCCTGTGTATGCAAAGGCTTACCTCTGAGCCAGCTTCAAAACGCCCCCTTTTGCCCAATCTCTGCGTCAGGCTCAAATTGTAATCCTCGAAATACTCAATGTATGTCTGTGGTTAAAATTTTCGCCTTCCTTGACCTTGGACAAAATTGAACATTTTGAAACTGACTCCTCTTTAAATAAAAATTAAACACTACCTAATTTGATATTGCTCTGTCACAATTTGAAACGCTAAATTTAGGTACTATTCAATAGAATACACCGACTCCCAGCGCTCATATTCCGATGCGACCCGCAGCCCTTTTGCTTTGAGCATCAAAACGACCTTTTCCTCATTAAATCTAAGATAGGGATTAATTTTGAATTCGTCTTGCAGCGTTGAACGCACGTGCGCCGGGTCATACGTCTTTAGAAAATGGTCTATATCGCGGTTGTCAGGTTCCAGGATCTTGGCAAAAGCCAACGATTCCTGCACATAATCGTGCCCGGCATATATTACGGTCTCAGCGGGAAACGCCATTAACATTTTGATCGAATGAAAAAAACCTTTAAGGTCTCCGGAAAAACAGTTTCCGATGGTACCGTTAAAGAGCGTGTCGCCGGTGATAAGAGTGTTGCCAAGGCCGAAAGTAACTGAATCTTTAGTGTGCCCCGGGGTTTGATAGACATCGATTTTCACATCTTCAAGCTCGATGATCCGGTCGCGACGCAGGGCGGCACCGTCCAGATATTCAGCACCTGAAGCGGCCACAAGAGCCTTGTTCCCTGTAGTGTGGTCCGCGTGAGTATGGGTGTTGGTTACCCATTTTAAGCTAAGCCCTTTGTCGGCGATAAAATCAAGGATGGCGTCCGCCGCCCCTCCGTCAATGGCGCCGGCTAATTGCTTGCCGTATACCAAATAACCGAAGTTGTCAGTTGAGTATCTAAATTGCTTGATGTTCATGAGCCGCACCTTCAAATATTAGAGGTAATATTGATGGTTTCGTAAAAAGTAAAAAGTTCCTTTTTACGAACGTTTTAAGTTTGATAGTTCCGTAAAAAGTAAAAAGTTAAAGGTGAAAAGTCTATATGTTGTGTAATATTGCCTCTTAATGTACTAAATGTAGTCGTTTTACATTTCACGTTTCACTTTTTACAAATTCATCAATATTGCGTGGGCATACTACCCTTATCGAGACAAAAATTCAAGCTGCTTTGATTCGCTTAAAACCTAAAACGTGATGAATTCGACTTTATACGACGCCATCAATATTGATGACCCCAGTGATTATCAGCACTTGCGATATTTTTTTTTTTGATTTAGAAATAGATCAACATTTTCCTAGGTTGAGTGGTTCAACGTTCAAGCCCGCCCTGGCCTCCGGCTCGTAGAGACATGAGCCTACGCCTCGGAGAGCGCGACGGCCGTTATCAAGGAGATCAACCCTCTGCTATTAAAATATACGCATTGGATTCAACTTCTTGAAATCAGGT
>NZ_JAZFTO010000134.1:0-14531 GCF_036446775.1 Candidatus Desulfatibia sp. | reverse complement strand
GGTCCTCTGGGCCAGGATGCTTTACTAAATATTAGGGCTATGCCAACCGGAACCTATATAAATAACAAACAGCCACTCTTTGTTCAAGAGAAACCTCAACTATGCACAATTGAGGTGAAATTGAATACGGCGCAAGCAGCGTCAAAGTAAACTATAAATTGGCCAAAACAGAAGGGTTGACGGGCAAAAGGATGTCTGTTAAAAACACTTTATAATCAAAGCATTATCGCCTAAGAATGTTTAAATTTGAATGCCCCGTTACTTTGTCGGAACGTAGTGGAGATCCTGCTGCACCGGGGCGGCGCGGGATGAATTCAAATAAAAGAAAGGATAGTAACCTCTTTAATGCGAAAGTTGGAACATTTCGCTTATTATATCCCGTCCCGCTTTCAGCGGGGCGGGAGTTTCATAAAATCGTAACACGATTTTATTGTGAGAAAGGGATATAAAAATGACACGTAGAAAAAACAAAAAATTTGCAGAAAAACACGGGCCCCATGCAAAACCGGACCGTCTGATTCAGGACGAAATTTTAAAACATGCCAAAAACAATGAACTCCCCTGTGCCGTTGTTTTTGAGATTGCAAAAGATCTGGGAATTGCAGCCGATCTGGTCGGAATGACCGCCGATCTTATTAATTTCAGACTTATTAAATGCCAGTTGGGGTTGTTCGGATATTATCCCAAGAAAAAGATGATACCGCCTCATACTCAGGTAGACCCGGACTTAAAAAATGCTATTTCAGAGGCTCTAATCAATGAAAAGCTGCCGTGCAAAAGTGCCTGGGAGATCGCATCACGTTTTAACCTCCGCAAGATGGCTGTCGGCGGCGCCTGCGAAGCCCTGAAAGTAAAGATAAAGCCTTGCCAGATTGGTGCATTCTAATAAAATCGCGAAGTGATTTTATGAAAATTGTCCTACAAAAGGGTTAAAGCGCTTTTCCTTTTCGATCGTCGTTTCGGGACCGTGTCCTGAAAGGACCCTAACGTCGTCGTCCATTTTAAAGAGTTTGTTCTGTATGCTCGATACTAAGGTGTCAAAATCGCCGCCGGGGAAATCAGTGCGTCCGATGGAGCCGGCAAAAAGCGTATCCCCCACAAAAACAATTCCATTCGCAAAAAGGGAGATACCGCCCGGAGTATGCCCGGGGGTATGAATAACTTCTAAAGTAATCTCTCCAAAGGAAATCTTATCACTCTCTTCGATAGTGCGATCACACGGTGGAGAATTTTCCACTGAAATTCCAAAAATAGCGGCGTTGGAAGAAAGCATACCCAGCATGTCAGCATCAAGGGGATGGATCAAAATGTCGGCAGCGGTCGCTGCCTTCATTTTACCGTTGCCGCTGACATGGTCGAAGTGGCCATGAGTATTGATGATATGCTTCACCTGCAAATTTGAATCGGCCAACGACAACAGGATTTTATCGGTATCACCGCCGGGATCAATTACGACCGCTTCTTTTGTTTTGTCACACCCGAAAATAAAACAATTTGACATCAGCGGTCCAACAACAAGTTCTTTGATAATCAAGATAACCTCCCACAATAAAATCGCTTGGCGATTTTATATAACGTCCCGCCTAAGGCGGGACTCAAAAAAAGATAATTCCTAAATCAAATTTTGTTACCGATTACCGGCGGCCGTGCGCTTTTTTGCCTGCTGAATCAAATCAACAAGGCTTACCATCTTGGGCTGGGGTCCGGCATTTGCAAGAGTGTTAAACTGCTCCTCAGACAGGTATTTTTTCAAATATTCGACAACATCGAAGTATTCCCACCAGCAGTCGAAAATCTTCCAACAAGCCGCACCGTCGTCAGGGCCCATTCGACAGTAGCCAAATGAAACCTGGCCGCCTAAACGGGGGCATCGTTGCTCAAGATAGTCTTTATTTTCATCCATTGTCTAACCCGAACTTTTAAAGAACTGGCCCGGATATTTTAAAATATGAATTCCCCGCAGCTTGTCGTAGCGTAACAAAGATCCCGCTAATCGGGGCTGCGAGGAATATTCGACCGTAAGGAAATTTAGCCCCGCTTTAAAAGCGGGGTAAACCTTTCGCTAAGTTGATCCCGTCCCGCTTTCAGCGGGGCGGGATTTTCATAAAATCGTAATACGATTTTATTAGTTAACGGCTTTTAACCAACTCAGGCTTTGGAAAATTTTCAAATACTTTTTGTGAAGCTAACAACTCTTCTTCCGTCAAGGCAAAATTTTGCAGTTCACCGGCAAGATATTTGTCATAAGCCACAAGATCGATAAGTCCGTGCCCGCTCCAGTTGGCTAAGATTACTTTTTCTTTACCTTCTTCTTTGGCCTTTTGGGCTTCATCGATGATACAGGCCAGCGCATGGTTGGTTTCCGGAGCCGATATCATACCTTCAGTTCTTGCAAACATCATTCCGGCCTTCATGGCATCAAGCTGGGTGGCGGTTCTGGGTTCGATAATCCCTTCGACTGCAAGCTGGCTCACGGTAGGAGACATACCATGATATCGTAGTCCGCCGGCATGTACCGGGGGCGGAACAAAGGCATGCCCGAGACTGTACATGGGCAAAAGCGGCGTGTATCTGGCGGTGTCGCCGTGATCATATACAAACGGAGCTCTTGTCATTGTCGGGCAGGCCGCCGGTTCCACCGGGTAAATATCAATTTTTTTGCCGTTAATTTTGTCAAGGACAAATGGATAAGCGATGCCCGCAAAATTGCTTCCGCCGCCGGCACACGCGATAATGATATCAGGGTATTCCCCGATTTTTTCCAGCTGCTTTTTGGCTTCAAGACCGATAATGGTCTGATGCAGCATCACATGATTTAGAACGCTGCCCAATGAATAGCGCGTTTTACCGGTCTCATCGGTGACGGCGGCTTCAATGGCCTCACTGATGGCGATACCGAGGCTTCCCGGTGTTTCAGGATCCCTTTCCAGGGCATCACGCCCGGCTTTGGTCTCCGTACTGGGACTGGCAATACACTTGGCGCCCCAGGTTTCCATCATGGATTTGCGATAAGGCTTTTGGTCAAAACTTACCCGAACCATGAAAACCTTGCATTCAATTCCGAACTGGGAGCAGGCAAAAGCGAGGGCGCTTCCCCATTGACCGGCACCGGTTTCAGTAGTAATCTTTTCAATTCCGAAAACCTTGTTGTAATATGCCTGCGGAACGGCTGTATTTGGTTTGTGGCTTCCGGGAGGGCTGTTTCCTTCGTTTTTAAAGTATATCCTGGCGGGGGTATCAAGGGCCTTTTCAAGGGAAAGGGCTCTGACAAGCGGAGATGGCCGCCAGATAGTTAAAACGTTCAGCACCTCTTCGGGGATGTCGATCCATCTTTCGGGGCTCATTTCCTGTTCTATCAGATTCATTGGAAAGACCGGTGCCAGTGCATCCGGCGAAACCGGTTTCCCGTCAGGACCCAGCGGCGGATTCAACTTGATATCGGCAAGTATGTTGTACCATTGTCTGGGAATCTCATCTTCCGTCAAAAGAACCTTTCTAACTTCCATATTACCCTCCTGTTTTTATTCTACCGTGTTTGGGGAAAAATTGATCTTTACGTCAACATCCTTGTTTTCCAATGCCCGACGAATGCTGTCGAGAATCCCATTGATAAAGGCACCGGATTCTTCGGTGCCGAATTTTTTCCCGATGTCTATGGCCTCGTTTATGGACACTTTATGCGGAATATCTTGGCAGCAGAGCAGTTCATAGACTGCAACCCGCATGATGTTTCTGTCAACACAGGACATCCGGTTTAGTTTCCAGTTATTGGAATAGCGCGCAATGACGGCGTCAATCTCAGTTCTGGTATGTAAAACACCGTGCACCAGTTTAAGAAAAAAAGAAAGTGTTTTGCTTGAAGGCGTAAAATTGTCGCAAAAACGCTCCAGCACATCTTTTGAGCCGTTGGGGCTCATATCTATGGAAAAGAGCGCCTGCATGGCAAGCTCTCGTGATTTGCGTCGGTTTCCCACAATTATGCCTGATCGACTATCTCAATCAAATTTGCCATTTCCACGGCGTTTACGGCCGCACTCCATCCCTTATTTCCGGACTTGGCACCGGCACGTTCGATGGCCTGTTCAATAGTATCGGTTGTTATTATCCCAAAGATTACAGGAACTCCGGATTCCAGACCGGCCATAGCGATTCCTTTGGACACTTCGGCACTCACATAATCAAAATGCGGTGTGGCCCCGCGAATCACCGCCCCCAGACAGATAACAGCGTTATAACGGCCCGATTGGGCCATCTTTTTGGCGATGAGCGGTATTTCAAATGCGCCGGGAACCTTGGCGACTTCAATATCTTTGTCCCTGGCGCCGGATCGTTTAAGAGCGTCAACGGCTCCTGCAAGAAGCCTGTCGGTGATAAAATCGTTAAATCGACTCACAACCACGGCAAACTTTTTGCCTTCTGCCAGAAGATTGGCTTCAAGAATTTTCGGCATCGCTGTCCCTCCCGTCTTAAATCATAGAGTTGGGTTCAAAGGTTCAAGGTTCAAAGGTTCAGAGGTTGATCCCCTCATTTAATTACCCATATGGAATCAATGGTATAGGAAAAAAGCGCGAAGCGATTAACCTCTCCGAGGCGTAGGATCGTGCCTCTACGAGCCGGAGGCCTGAACGCTGAACCGTGAACCCCCTAACCCAGACCGACCGGATGTCCAATTTATGTACAGTCCGGTAGTGTATAAAGGCCTACGGTCATCATTGTCTGATAAATGACGAGGTCTGGGTTAGGGTACTGCATCGATATTTAGCAGATGTCCCATCTTGAATTTTTTACACTCAAGGTAACCCCGGTTGTATTTGTTCGGCTCGGTTTCAGTCGATACCTGTTCCACAACACTGAGACCGTAACCTTCAAGTCCTACCATTTTTTTGGGATTGTTGGTAATGAGCTTCATTTTTTTCACGCCGATGTCGACCAGGATCTGTGCACCGATACCGTAATTTCTCATATCCGGTTTGAAGCCAAGTTTTTCGTTGGCCTCCACCGTGTCAAGACCCTGTTCCTGAAGCGCATAGGCTTTTATCTTGTTAACCAGACCAATGCCGCGTCCTTCCTGCCGGATATAAAGGAAAACACCACAACCCTCATGGTCTATCATTTCCAGCGCCGCCTGCAACTGTTCGCCACAATCGCAGCGCAGTGAACCGAAAATATCTCCGGTCAGGCACTCTGAGTGAACCCGCACAAGGGCTGGTTTTTCCGGGTCGATATCACCCTTGATCATGGCCACGTGCAGCAAATCATCAATATCATTTTCATAAACAATTACTTTGAATTCTCCCGCGATAGAAGTGGGAATAATGGTCTGGGCCGCTCTTTTCACAAATGATTCGGTGCGCATCCGGTATTCGATCAGATCGGCGATGGTGCATATGCCGATACCATGTTTTTCACTGAACTTTTCGAGGGCCGGCATCCTGGCCATGGAGCCGTCTTCGTCCATGATCTCACAAATTACCCCGGCCGGCTTTAAACCGGCAAGACGCGCCAGATCTATAGAACCTTCGGTCTGTCCGGCACGCACCATCACGCCACCGTCCCGTCCCCGCAGCGGGAACACGTGTCCCGGTCGTACAAGATCACGCGGCTTGGCATCTTCAGCCACGGCGGTCAGTATGGTAGTGGCACGGTCGGCGGCAGAAATGCCGGTGGTAACACCGCATCTGGCCTCAATTGAAACTGTGAAACCGGTTTGAAACGGTGACGTGTTGTGATCGACCATCAATGGAAGATCCAGGCTGTCTATTTTGGCGGCGATCATTGAAAGGCAGATGAGTCCGCGCCCGTATGTCGCCATAAAATTTATGTCTTCAGGGGTGACGGCTGCCGCCGACATGCACAGGTCGCCTTCATTTTCACGGTCTTCATCGTCAACCAGAACGACCATGCGCCCTTTCCTTATCTCTTTGAGGGCTTTTTCGATGGTTAGTTGTGACATATTTCGAGGTAGCCTCTTCCTTTATATATTATTATCTAAACTGATCGGTTCTAGGTTCAGGGTTCTAGGTTCAAAGGTTATAACATCCTGACATTACTTAATGCTACAACTCAATGTCAGGATTGGTCTTTTGCACCCATTGGGTGAAAGTTACTTGCCGCCTCTATTGAGGCGTAACTCTTTTGGGTTGAGCCTGTAAGGGCTCATTAACCCGGAACCTTGAACGTTGAACCGCTCAACCTACGTATTATATAAAACCGGTTTTTGCTAATAACTGCATGTCAATCGACGATTCACCGGTATCATTATTATCGGGATGCCGTTTTTCTGTAACAAAACGTTCAACATATTTGCCGATCATGTCGGTTTCAATATTGACCGGAGCGCCGATGTTCTTAAAGCCGATAGTAGTCAACCTGGCGGTATGCGGAATAATACTGACTTCAAAACTGTCCCGACCGCAGTTATTGACGGTAAGACTGATACCATCCACAGCAACCGAACCCTTTACTATTATATAGCGCGCCAGGGATTCCGCTATTCCGATAGTAACAACAACGGCATTGCCTTCCGGTTTTTTTTGTTTTACGACCCCCATACCGTCGATATGCCCGGAAACCAGGTGGCCGTCAAGGCGGTCGCTAAGGCGCAGGGCACGCTCAAGGTTAACACGCTCCCCGATTTTAGCCTTTCCCAAGGTGGTCTTTGCCAAAGTCTCGGGAGACACATCGACGTTAAAACGTTTTCCGTCGATTGCAACCGCTGTCAAACAGGCACCGCTGACTGCAATGCTGTCGCCGATCTTGGTATGATCAAGAACGAGATCTGCTTCCACGGTGAAGCGTTTGCCCTGACCGGCAGGCTGGATCTCTTTAATAGTACCGAGACCTTCTATGATACCAGTAAACATTGTATGACTGTATGATAATATTTTTGATTTAACAATTTACTAGTCTATAAGTACTTGCTCCCAATCATCGGAAAAGATGCTTGATACTCGATACTGGATAAAAAATTTGAAAACAAATGATTATCAAAAGTCCAGCATCCATCATCAAGCATCAAGTATCCAGCATCAAGTATCCAGTATCAAGTATCCAGTATCTATCTTTTGTCAATATAACCTTCGATCATGACATCATCGCCGAATTGCCTGACGTTAATATCTCTAACCGGCAGGCACTCTTGCATCAATTCCGGGCCCGGTCCCCGGCATACGGGAACGCCGTCATCTCCACCCATAATCTTAGGAGCGTAAAAGAAGACGATTTTATCAACGATACCTGCTGCAAGAGCTGATGCAATCACCCGGCTGCCCCCTTCTATCAGGAGGCTGGTTATACCCAAAGCACCCAGATGCGTCATAAGCCTGTCAAGATCTATCAGATCGTCTTTAACAGGGGATTCTATAACCTTGGCACCTTTTTTTTCTATTCTGGACTTTTTATCCTCAGAAACAGAAGGGCCGGTTATAATGAGTGTATCAGAATCAGAATCAAGCCGCAACAACTTCGCAGTCTCTGGAATTCGCAAGTGGGAATCAAGGATAATCCTTGCAGGATCCCGGCCCTTTTGCTGCATGGCGCCGGACAGTCGGGTTGTTAAATGGGGGTCATCTCTGATGACTGTGTCAATTCCGACCATGACAGCATCTACAGCATGCCGGAGCCGGTGAACGAACTGCCGCGACTTTTCACCGGTAACCCACCTGGAATCACCGGTTCTGGTTGCGATCCGGCCGTCCAGCGTGGCAGCACATTTTATAATTGAGAACGGCTGTTTTGTTTTAACGTAACTGACAAAAACTTCGTTCAGTTTCCTTGCTTCGTCTTCACAAACCCCCAAGGTAATATTTATGCCGCGGTGTTTTAAATAATCCATGCCGTCGCCCTGAACATCGGGGTTGGGATCCTTGATAGCGATAACAACCCGACTGATGCCGGCGTCTAAAATTTTTGCGGTACAAGGCGGTGTTTTTCCGGTATGGTTGCAGGGTTCGAGGTTAACATAAAGCGTTGCGCCTTTTGCATGGATTCCGGCATTATCAAGGGCATTGACTTCAGCATGGGCACTGCCGGCGTCCTGGTGATACCCCTTACCGACTATTTTGCCACCCTTTACAATGACCGCGCCGACCATGGGGTTGGGTGACGTAAAGCCCCGTCCTTTTTCAGCCAGTTCGAGGGCTATTTTCATGAAATGTTCGGCGTCCATTTTTGCCTCAACCGATATTGTTTATGCAATATCCTGGCTCATCCAAAGGGTGAACAATTTGATAAGTTTTAACAATAACAATACAGATAATTTGTCACAGAGCGAAGTACCTATAAATCAACACCAAAATCTTAAAACCTAAAACGCGATGAATTCGACTTTTTACGACGCCATCAACGTTTGTTCAACAGACTTTTAAGTTCCGCGACAAAATCGTTGACATCTTTGAATTCTCTGTAAACCGATGCGAACCTTACATAGGCGACATCGTCTAACTCATGGAGTTTCACCATGATTTTTTCGCCGATGTCGTGGGAAGGTATCTCTTTCTCTCCGGTCTCCCTAAGATCGCGCTCCAGCTCTTCGAGAAATTGGTCGATAACATGCACACTGATGTTCCGCTTTTCGCAGGCCTTTTTGATCCCTGTTCGTACCTTTTCGCGGGAAAAAACCTCGCGGCGGCCATCTTTTTTTATAATCATAACAGTAACTTCTTCGATATGCTCGTAAGTTGTAAAGCGCCGGGTGCAAATAATGCATTCCCTGCGTCTGCGGACGGCATGCCCGTTTTTGCTTAACCTGGAGTCGATGACTTTGTTGTCAATTTCGGCACAAAATGGACACTTCATGAATCCTCCCTGTCTGCGGTTTGAGACTTGATGAATTCTTAAAAAGTCGAATTCATCAAGGGCTGATAGTAAAAAACTATTTTTTTAAGTCCCGAATGCTTTCGAGACGTCGTATAAAATCGCGATATAATTTTATAGTTTTATAACTTCAATGCCGGCGGCTTCCAGCATCTCAGCGGACATGGCATCGGCGTATCCGGATTGGTGAAAGATTTTTAAGATACCGGCATTTATGATCATTTTTGCACATATGGAACATGGCAGATTTGTGCAGAAAAGCGTGGCCCCCTTAATGGAAACACCATGAAGTGCGGCCTGAATAATTGCATTCTGTTCAGCATGGATGCCCCGGCACAATTCATGATTTTTCCCCGATGCCACATTCAATTGCTCACGCAGGCACCCGACCTCACTGCAGTGTTCGATACCGGTGGGGGCTCCGTTATAGCCGGTGGCAAGAACCCTTTTATCTTTTACGATGATAGCACCGACCGCACGCCTGAGGCACGTAGTGCGTTTGGCTACCAAAAACGTAATATCCATAAAATAAGTTTCCCATGAAGGGCGGCCACTTTCATATGACACTTATATTCAGTCTCCTTACGTTAATTTGTAGGCGTTCACAGGTTCAGGGTTCACAGGTTCAGGGTTCAGAAGTTCAGCCTGCGACGAGCCCTTCGGCTGTGAGCCCTGTCGGCGAGCTCAGGTCGAGCCGCTCAGGGTCGAACGGCTCCCTTCGGTCTGAGCTCAGGGTCGAAGACAGCCGAGTCGGGTTGATTTTTTTTGTTAAACTTTACTGTCGGCGTTCACAGGTTCAGAGTTCACCGTTCAGGGTTACCTTTCTTTCGTTGAACTTGCTCGTAAGCCAGCAAGTACTTGATGAAACTTCCAATGGCAACACAGATGCGCCCGGCATGATCATACACAGTCTGACTCAGCATTCGTTATGTATTGTTGATCCAACGCTACGTAAAGCTCAATCTGGACTTTAGTGCTCAGATTTGCGGTGAACACAAAACCTCTGAACCTCTGAACTCTGAACCCTTGAACGGCTACAATTTGGCCTTCTTTGTCAGGCCTTAGACCTTGCGAGTTAACTCCCGGGCCAACTGCCATGCCTCAATATCTTCAAATCGTTCTATTCTCATGCCTTCTCTATTCAGAGCTGGTTAATTAACGGTTCAAATTTCTGAACCTTTGAACCCTGAACCTCTGAACCTGTGAACGATTACGTTAATCTTTGTACATTGGAAAAGCGTTGCAGAGTTCGCCAACCTTTGCTCGTGTAGTCACAATAAGACTTTCATCAGCTATGTTTTGAAGGACATCAACCAGAAGCCCGGCGATAATTGCCATCTCCGCCTCTTGCATACCGCGTGTAGTTATGGCAGGTGTGCCAATGCGGATACCACTCGTTATAGTAGGGCTTAATTCCTCCAACGGTATAGAATTTTTATTGATGGTAATTCCGGCACGGCACAGAGTGTCCTCGGCCTCTTTTCCGGTTATATTCAAGTTTCTCAGATCCACAATGATCATGTGGTTATCAGTACCATCGGATATTAGTTTTAAGCCCGCGTCCATCAAATGCATTGCTAAGGCTTTGGCATTTTTTACAATATTTACCTGATAATCTATGAATGATTCATCCAGGGCTTCTTTGAATGCGACAGCTTTTGCGGCAATGACATGCATCAGCGGTCCACCCTGAATTCCGGGGAATATCTCTCTGTCCAAGACGTCAGCGTAATCTTCTTTAGCTAAAATCAGGCCTCCGCGTGGTCCTCTCAATGTCTTGTGCGTTGTCGAAGTGACAACATCCGCAAACGGTGTTGGAGACGGATGAATTCTTGCCGCCACCAGGCCGGCGATATGCGCCATGTCCACCATTAAAGAGGCGTTAACCGATTCAGCTATTTGGGCAAAGGCTTTAAAGTCAATTGTGCGCGGGTAGGCGCTGGCTCCGGCAACGATCATTTTAGGTTTGTGCTTGCGTGCCAGCTGCGCCACTTCATCGTAGTCGATAGTTTCTGTTTCTTTGTTGACGCCATAGGAACAGAAATTGTAAAGCCTTCCTGAAAAATTGGCCGGACTTCCGTGTGTAAGATGCCCTCCATGCGACAAGTCCATCCCAAGCACTGTATCTCCCGGCTCCAGCAGAGCAAAATAGACAGCCATGTTAGCCTGTGATCCCGAGTGCGGCTGAACATTAACGTAGGCGGCATCAAACAGTTCTTTGGCGCGATCAATAGCAAGTTTTTCGGCAACATCAACGTATTCGCATCCGCCATAGTAGCGCTTACTCGGATAACCCTCGGCATACTTATTGGTGAGAACACTGGCTTGAACCGCCATAACCGCCCGGCTGGCAATATTCTCCGATGCAATCATTTCCAGCATGCTTTCCTGTCTGGCAAGTTCACGTTCAATGGCACCGGCAATATCAGGATCTACTTGCTCAATAAGCTTTGCGTACAAATCTCCGTACCTCTCTGATAACGAATAACACCGCAGGCGTTCACAGGTTCAGGGTTCAGAAGTTCAGCCTGCGACGAGCTCAGCCGAGTCGGGTTGCTTTTTTTTGTTAACCTTTACTAACTAGCCCCGAACCTCCTGGCCTCCGGCTCGTAGAGACATGAGCCTACGCCTCGGAGAGCACGACGTAGCTACAGCATAGGCGGCTGAACCTTTGAACCCTGAACCTCTGAACCTGTGAACGGTTATGTTTTATTTAGGAACCAACCTAAAGCCGAAGTTTTCCATTTGATAAATATACAGTCCGTCGACTTTCAAGAAACCGTTTGCATATATGCCCGGAAACGGGCTGTCAATGATTTTAGTTACCGTTGCTTCAACTTCAACCTTTTTATTTTCCGGAACCACCTGGCCGCGATAGGTCCAGTTATGGGGATCATCGCTGATTAGTTCAAAGCGGTGGCTGCCGGCAAGCTCCTTCCATCGGTCCAGCGCCATGAATTTGACCAGTTGCAGGAAGGATTCAATTCCCAGAGAACCCGGACAGACCGGGTCCTGGTAAAAGTGAGCCTTGAAAAACCATTCCTCCGGGTTGACCTGTTTGGTAGCGCGAATAAAGCCTAATTTTTCGGGGCCGCCTTGCGCTGCGTAGATTTCAATAGTGTCGATCATGCGCAGCGCATCGGCCGGCATTGCCAGGGAGGGTGATGGATCCAATTGAGGATCATCCGGTGTCAGCGGCGCCTGGTTGTCAAAGCTGTGGGAGCGGGCGCTGTGCAACTCATCTGCGGTGGGATGGTAGACCAGATTTTCGGCTCCCCGGATGCCGATCTGCTGATCCAGGGTTTCTTTGGAGAAAAATCCGAAGTACGTATTACCCGCATAGATAATTTCAGCATCCTGCAGAACTTCAAAGTCAAAATGTTCAATGATCATCTCTCCGGCTTCGGAAACTTTTGTCATGCGAGTGCGTATGGTCAGGGTCTTTTCCCCAGGAAAGACCGTGCGGCGCATGACGGCCCTGCCGCCCAGATTTCTGAACTTGAGATCAGTTTCACTGCGCAGGGCCGAACCCAGGTAAGCGGCCAGCCATCCACAGGGCTGCAGCGCGATTTCGAGCAGCACGCAGAACGGCATGGAGCCGGAGCGGTCGGCCTTGAAATACCAGGCCATCGGCCGCAGGTCATACTCGGCTTCTATCCACCCGTCGGGCTTCAGCACCCATGCCCGGGGTTCAATGGCAACAACGCGGTCCATAAAAGAGTAGGGCGGACCCGGCAGTCTGGCAATCAACCGTTCTTGATCAAACACCCTGTACGGCTCGCCGAATGCTTTCGACGGTTTTCCGACGGCAAATGCCAGAATCCTGTCGCGGTCATAGAGGGCCGGTTTCTGGATCCTGGATACTGGTTTCTGGTTGTTGGATGCGACTCGACTGAGCTCGCCGAAGTCTGGTTGCTTGGAACCGGCTGCTGATACTTCCTGTTTGACTTCTTCTGACTTCTGCCTTCTGTCCTCTGTCTTCCTCCACACGGCTTCGATCTCGGCCCGGGTAACCCCGGTCATTTTCATGGACATGTCCTTAAACGACACGATTCTTTGTCCGTCGGCATACATCAGGGCATCGGCCATTACATACGGTTCCGGGTCGTAACCCAATTCCTTGATCTCGATTTCGTACCGGACATGCCTGGTCCGGGGAGTTACCGGCCCTCGGCATTTAAGCACGCTGGCAACCCCGACCACCGGTTCGTAGCAGGTTTCAGACTTGTCCGAAACCCAGCCCAAACGCTGGAGAAAGACTCGCAAGGTATGGGTGCAGCATTCATACATGAGCGTTCCCGGCATGACCATGTCATCCATGAAGTGACAGGTCAAAAACCAGTCATCAGGATGGATATCGGCCTCGGCCCGGATCAATCCCAGCCCATAACGACCGCCAACAGGATCGAGCAGCAGGATGCGGTCGATAAGCTGCATGCGTCCGCCCGGGAGCCGCAGTGACGGGGCCAGATCGATTCCGTCAAAGAGCGGCCCAAAACACCGGGCAAGCTCACCTGTTCTGAGGGCGGCCATAGCCTCATCATTATAGCTTTCCGCATAAACCGGAACAAGATCTTGCCAGTCCGAAGCTTGTTTGCCGGCCAATGGGCGCGTATCCTCCTCGGTTAAGATAATTCCGCCGGAATTGCGCACTTCTTCATCTGTGAAAAAACCGGCGCAGCCATTGAACATGCTGATGAGATGGTCATCGCCGATAAAACCTTCGAAGCGGAAAAAGAAAAGATAAGTATCACCCTGGCGGACAAAATTATCGATTTCGATTTCGTAGCGAATAACATCACCCGGACGCGGCAGACCTCTGTGGAATTTAACGACAGCATCCAGCAGCCGGTATTTACGCATACCCTTTACTTTAAGATCAATGCCCAGATAGGAGCACAGGAAAAGATCCGCCTGGCCGGCTTCAACCGCGATACATACCGGTGCGCGATTGCCGTCGAGGTACCAAGCTCCGGGCAGCACATCATGTTCGGTTACCAGGCGGCCGGAGCCCAGGGAGCCTTTTTCACCTTGCAGCTCAACGATGCGGTCCACCAGCATGAGGGGCTCGTCCGGCAGACGCACCCTGACGTCATAAGTATCGATGACCGCAAATTCAGGGCCTAAGACTTTGGCGGCAGATCCGACGGCAAACTCCAGACACATCTCACGGCTAAAGACGACTTTGCGGTCGGAAACCCCGGAAGAGGGCCGGGGAGTTTCTTGCTCTTTTTGAATCAGATCTGAAATAGAAACCTTCTTTTCTTGGGAGGCTATGGTCTCCAAAAGCTGCGTCTGAAAGTCAAAAGTCTTGGCAAACCCTTTGGCAAGATCGTCTGAAAATTGCAAAAAGGCTTGATGGGCTTTTGATGTGGCCGCAATATTGTCTGTCAAGGGCTGTATCAATTCTGAATAGGGTATGCTGGATACTGGTTTCTGGATGCTGGATGCTGGATGCTGGATACTGGATGCTGGATACTGGATACTGGATGCTGGATGCTGGATGCTGGATACTGGATGCTGGATGCTGGATGCTGGATGCTGGATGCTGGATACTGGATGCTGGATGCTGGATACTGGATGCTGGATACTGGATGCTGGATACTGGTAACTGATTACTGACCTCCGACCTCCGACCTCTGACCTCGGCAGTTCAAAGGTCTCTTAATTGGACATCAGATGCCCGACCGCCTGCTCCAGCCCATCCAGGGTGAGTT
>NZ_JAZFTO010000133.1:0-29701 GCF_036446775.1 Candidatus Desulfatibia sp. | reverse complement strand
CGCCTATGTCTTTAAGATTATTTCGCACGCCGTTGTGCAAAACTTTATTTGAGCTAAACTTTTTGCTATCTACTTTAACTCAGCCACTGTTTATTAGCACAACTAATTATTTCGTCAAGTTGTTTTTAATAAAAAAGGGGTTTCCGTCATTTATCTGACGGGCCGTCAAGCTTCTGGCAATAAATTCTTGTCGCAGCATTTTTTTAAGCGCCGCTAAAACAGCATAACTGCTTGTAATTAATTATAGCTGATGACCTCCAGACTTTTGGCACAATAAGTGCATTTAAAATAAAGAATTCTGACCCAGAGGGCTAGGCTTCGATTTGCCCCTGCAAGGGGCTGCTCTCCTGCAAGTTAAAAAAGGTTGTGCCCGTTAGCCCGTTATGCCCGTTAGCCCGTAATTTAATACTGGACAACGGGCTAACCGGTTAACCGGCTAACCAGACATAGGCACTTTTAAGGTTTTCGGTAGAGCCGGATATCTCTGACCTGGCCCAGAGGACCAGGTTTTTCAGGACAAAATAAATATCAAAAAAAAGTTAATGAAACCGGAAACAAGGAAATCCATGACCGAAACAGAAAAAATGAATGTCTTAAAGCAGCAAAAAGAAGCTCGTAATGAAGAGCGCCTAAAGAAATTGCTGCACAAGGCCGGAGTTTTATGCCATGAATTAAATCAGCCCTTGCAAAGTATTTCAGGATACTCCGATTTGATTATCATGGATCTTGACGAAGGTAATCCCTTTTATGAACGGATGCATAAAATAAGGCTGCAAGTTGATAAGATGGCACAGATAAGCAGAAAGCTTATGAGCATCGCCAGATATGAAAGCACAGATCGTTTTAAAGGAAAAATAATCGGCATTGATAATGCTTCAAAAGATTTGCCGGTGGATAAGCTTAGCAAATTAATTTCAGAAACCGGGAGTTAAACCAAATCCTGCAATTTATCGCTTGCTGCTTGTCAAACCTTATTTCATTTGATAATTATCGTTCATGATAAATGCATATGATGATTCGATAATAATCCTTGCCTCCAAATCTCCACGGCGCCGGTATCTATTGCAGCAAGCAGGCCTTTCTTTTCGTGTAATCCCCAGCAGCATCGATGAAACGTCTGTTACGGTCTCATCTCCTGAAACCTATGTAAGACTTTTGTCCGAGGCCAAAGCCAATGACGTAGCCGTAAAATATCCTGATAAATGGGTCATCGGAGCAGACACCATCGTCCTGCAAGAAGGCACAATTCTAGGCAAACCCAGGTCACAGACAGAGGCTCGCGCCATGATAAAGCGTCTTAGCGGACAGACCCACCGGGTTCTGACCGGCTATGCCATATGCTGCAATGCTAAAAGTCGCAGTTTTTCAGAAACAATCAAAACCGATGTCCTTTTCAAAAACCTGACCGATGAGGAAATCGAATGGTACATTCGGACCAAAGAACCTTTTGATAAAGCCGGCGCTTACGCCATTCAGGGCCTCGGCACCTTCTTGGTAAAAAGCATCAATGGTTCTTACACAAATGTCGTTGGACTTCCGGTTTGCGAAGTCATAGATTTCCTGCTCAAGGAGGGCGTCATAGGATTAACCCGAAGTTCTCACAAGCCAGAGCAGCGCAGGAACTGTGTTATTCATCCCTCGAAGTAAAGTGCTACGTCTTCGGGCTGAAATGCCTTGTTCCTGCACCGCTCTGACTCACGAGAAATCCGGGTTTCATTTAAAGCAGTGAAGGGTTTTAGAAACTGGGGAATTATCAAGGTTTGAAAACAAGATTGCAAGCCGTAAAAAATCGTATTGAAGAAGCCGCTAAAGCGTGCGGTCGTAATCCTGAATCCGTCCGTCTGATTGCGGTCAGTAAAACCATGGGGACCAATCGTGTTCGGGAAGCGATCGAAGCCGGCGTGACCATCCTTGGCGAAAATTATGTTCAGGAAGCCCGGACAAAGATAAACGATCTTTCGGCTTATCCGGTGTCGTGGCATTTTATCGGGCACCTGCAGTCCAACAAAGCCAAATACGCTGTCAGGCTCTTTGATTTAATTCATAGCGTCGATTCGCTCAAACTGGCGCGTGAATTGAACAAACAGGCCCAGAAAATTAATAAAATTCAGGAGATACTTATACAGGTGAATATTGGGGAAGAGCCTGCAAAATCAGGTGCATTGGCCCAAGATACGGAAAAATTGCTTCAGGATGTCAGTGATCTTGAAAATCTTGCGCTCAAAGGACTTATGACCATGCCGCCCTTTTTTAATAATCCTGAAAAGGTTCGCCCCTTTTTTGCGGCCCTGCGTGAACTGAGAGATCGTCTCAAACAGCAGTGTTTAGCGCATGTGACCTTGAATGAACTTTCCATGGGCATGACCGGTGATTTTGAAGCCGCCATCCAAGAAGGCGCAACTTTAGTACGTATTGGAACCGCGATTTTTGGAGTCAGAAAATGAAAATCTTACTGCATATCTGCTGCGCACCGTGCGCCATATACCCCGTTAAGATTCTTCAGATGGACAATCTGGAGATCATGGGCTTTTATTACCGGCATAACATCCATCCCTTTACAGAGTGCCTCAGGCGGCAGGAAGCGCTGGAATTTTATGCCGATAAGATCAACCTGCGCGTCATCTACCAGGAAGGCTATGACCTGGAAGGTTTTATTCAGAAAATAGTCTTCAGGGAATCCCAACGCTGCTCAATTTGTTGCCATGCGCGCCTTAAAGCAACGGCCCTGATGGCCAAACGCGGTAAGTATGATTATTTTTCGACTACCCTGCTGTACAGCAAATTTCAGAAACATGATGAAATCAGGTCGATCGGTGAAGCCGTCGGCAAATCAGTCGGGGTTCAATTTTTTTATCGTGATTTCCGAGAAGGTTGGACCGAGGGCGTTGATACGTCAAAACGTTTGGGGTTGTATCGCCAGCAGTACTGCGGCTGCATTTACAGCGAAAAAGAAAGGTATTATAAATAAAACCCGTTGCGAGTTGCGGGTTACGAATTTCGAGTTGAAATTTTTTAAGCTCTAAACGCCTAACCTGCAACTCACAACACGCAACTTATATTTAACCGTTAAGCCTGTAATTTACGTGTTCCAATTTTCAGTGTTAGGAGCAAAATCAAATGTTTGGCAATTTTATATATTTCATCATAGTGCTTCTGATCTACAGTACTTACCAGCCTTCCGAAGATACGAATTTCACGGCTATAGAGACTTTTTTCCTATTTATTCTCCTAATTATAGTTTTTGCCGGAATTACCCGAGTTCAGTTTCAACGAATTGAAAAACAGATCTCAAAGGAAAGCTTTGCCAAGCTCGATCATAAATTCCAGGCCGCCTTGACCCGACAGTCAGTGATGGCTATCGTGCTTTTTTCTCTGGATATATATGGCCTGAACCTGGTATCATTTGTTTCAAACATACCCTTTTTGTCCATTATTCCTACTTTGCAGGCGCTTCTCTTTTTAGGACTTTTTGTGTTCTACCTGGCAATTGTATGGGCCTTTGCACATAGTCCTTATAAGGTCCTTTATACCACCGGATTGCCAAGAGAGTCTTACATTCTGTCCAACATTTCATTTTCCGTTCCTGTGCTTCTACCCTGGCTGCTGCTTTCCGGAATTGCCGACATCATCAATGTCCTGCCATTTCAGCTGCCTAAACAAATGCTGGCAACCACCGAGGGCCAGGTGCTCTATTTTCTTGTTTTCCTTGTTGCAGTTGCCATAATAGGCCCGCTGATGATCCAGAAATTCTGGAGATGCAAACCTCTTGAGGCCGGCCATGTTCGGACACGGATCGAAAACGTGTGTCGCCGGGCAGGTATGGAATATGACAACATTCTTTACTGGCCCATTTTCGGCGGACGCATGATTACGGCCGGTGTAATGGGCCTTATCAAAAAATTCCGATATATCCTTGTTACCGGTGCCTTTATCCGTTTTCTGGAACCCGATGAAATTGATGCCGTCATCGCCCACGAAATCGGACACATCAAAAAAAAGCATCTGCTGTTTTATCTGGTATTTTTTGTGGGCTACATGCTGGTTTCCTATGCCACCTTTGACCTTATAATCTATGGGATTCTTTACGCCGAACCGCTATACCGGTTTGTCGGCCGCCTTGGTCTGAATCAGACCACCATGACCTCGTCAATCTTCAGCCTTGTTATTATAGTGATCTTTCTGGTCTATTTTCGCTTTATTTTCGGATATTTTATGCGAAACTTCGAGCGCCAGGCCGACACCTACGTTTATACCCTTTTCGACAGCGCCAAACCGCTGATCTCAACTCTTGAAAAAATAGCACTAACCAGCGGACAGCCGCCCGACAGACCCAACTGGCATCACTTCAGCATCAAAAAACGTATAGATTATCTTAAACAGTGTGAAACCGATAAAGCCTGGATAGGCCGCCATGACCGGAAAATAAAAAAAAGCATGGCCGTTTATCTGGCGGCAATACTTTTAATCGGCGCTGTGGGATATCACCTTAATTACAGCGAAGCCGGCCAGCGGTTGAACCAGCATTTTTTTGAAACGGTTATACAAAGAGAGCTTGAAAAGACCCCTGACAATGCAGATCTTTACAGCATCCTGGGAGATATGTTTTACAGCAAACAAAAATATGCTCAAACCATTGAGGCCTATGAGCAATCAATCATGCTTGAGCCGCATAACCCCAAGGCTTTGAACAACCTGGCATGGCTGCTGGCCACCTGTGATGATGAAAGCTTCCGTGACCCCCAGCGCGCCCTCAACCTGGCCAAAAAAGCAGCGGAGCTTGAAAAAGCTCCGCATATATTGGATACGCTTGCTGAAAGCTACTATGTTAACGCAAATTATGAAGCCGCGGTCGCAGTCGAAATGCAGGCCCTTGACCTGGCCAAAACCAACCGTTCCTATTATCAGAAACAGCTGAAAAAATTTATGGCCGCCACCCGCAAAACCCGCAAAACCGCATAAGTTACTCGATACAGACCTTCCTGACATTAACAAGATCAAGGTTACCGCCAAAAATTTTTCTAATGCCGTCCTGTTTAAGGGTCGACATGCCGTCTTTTAAGGCCTGAGCCTTTATTTCCTCCATCGGCCTGGAGACCTGGATCAGCTTTTTCTGGTCATCGGTTCCCATTAAAAGCTCGTGTATGCCGCACCGACCGGCATACCCGCTGCTGTTGCACTTGTCACAGCCCACCGGCTTATTGAATTTCAGATCGTCGGTGTAAGGAATATTAAGGAATTTTTCCCACTTTTCAGCGCCGCCGAATTCCCGGATCAGCTCATCATGCTCTTTTTGGGTCGGGTGAAAGGGTTCCTTGCAGTTCTTACATAGTGTCCGGGCCAAACGCTGGGCCAGGATAGCCAGAATGGCATCCGAAAAATTGAAGGGGTCCATGCCCATATCGAGCAGACGGGTGATGCTTTCAGGGGCGCTGTTGGTATGCAGGGTGGAAAAAACAAGGTGCCCGGTTAAGGAGGCCTCGATACCGATGGAGGTGGTTTCCTTGTCACGCATCTCACCGACCATAATCACGTCGGGGTCCGCCCGCAAAAAGGCCCGCATGGCAGCGGCAAAATCAAATCCGATCTTGGGCTGGACCTGCACCTGGCGCAGACCTTTCTGGGTGATTTCCACGGGGTCTTCGGCGGTCCAGATTTTGGTTTCGGTCTTATTGATATATCCCAGGGCCGAATGCAGGGAGGTTGTTTTTCCCGAACCCGTTGGGCCGCACACGAAGATGATACCATACGGCTTGGTAATGGCACTGACAAAATTATCGTAGTTTGTACCTGCCAAACCGAGCTTGTCCAGCGGAATCGGTTCACCGGCCGCCAGGATGCGCATGACCACATCCTCCAGGCCTCCTTGCGTCGGAACCGTTGCCACCCGGAGTTCAATGTCCAGGCCGCCGTATTTTTTAAACTTGATTTTGCCGTCCTGGGGCTTGCGGCGTTCGGCAATGTCCAGCTCGGCCATGATCTTAAGACGCGATACAATGGCATTGCGGTATTGATAGGGCAGCGTCTGGTATACCTGGCAGGCGCCGTCGATCCGGATGCGCACCATAGTGTTCTCTTTGCCGGGATAGGGTTCGATGTGGATGTCGGAAACGCCGCGGTTATAGGCATCGATGATGACTTTGTTGACCAGCTGAACCACGGCGCTGTCTTCCTCGCCCAGAGAGGATTCGGCCTCTTCGATCTCATCTTCGTCGGCGGCCAGCTGGGCCATAATCTCATCCATGGAAGCCATCTCTTTTTCATCCGTGGTAAAGAGCCCGATGTATTCAAGGACATCCTCTTTCAAGCACACATTGAAGACCAGTCGTTTGCCTGCAAAGAGCGCCTTGATTGAGTCGATCCTCTGCAAATCGTGGGGGTTGTCAATGGCGATAACAGGTTTGTCCTCCTCGACCTTCAACGGGACCCAGGTATTTTTGCGCATGAAAGGTATTTTCAGACCGGCCAGCAGGTCACCGGGAATCGATGCATTTTTATTAAACTCCACAAACGGGACCTTATAAAATTTACTCAAAGATTGGCCGATATCCTTTTTCGAAATCTTAAGTTCGCTCAGTAGGACCTTTTCGATGGGTTCTTTACGCTGGCGCGCATCGGCTATGGCCTTATCGATCTCTTTCTGGGTCAGAATATTATTTTCCAGCAAATAATCGAACTTGGTGGGCCGGGCTTTTGCCATACGCTTCTGGTTATACAGCGCGATCCCCAGTATCTTGGCCAGTTCGGTAACCGATTCCCCGTCAAGCTTTGTAAAGGCACTGCCGTCGGTGCGGTTGATAAGCTGGATAGCACCCAGCAGGAACTTTTTAAAGATGATCGGAACAACCAAAACCTGTTTGGTGACATAACCGGTTTTTTGATCCCAGCTTTTATCAAATTTAAGATCAGGATCAATGGACGCCACTTCCTTATCGTCATAAACGTCTTTAATGTTGATGAGCTTCAGCTTGAAAGCACTGCATCCTGAAATACTGCTGTTTGACACGGGGATGCGGATCTCGGCTACCTCGTCACCGGATTTAAATCTAGAGACAAGCTCCCGCTTTTTTCCGTCGACAACATAAACGGTAAGTCTGTCACACTCAAAAAGACCGGTGATTTCGTCCTTGAGATCAACCAGAATCCCATCCAGATTTGGAGCAGCATATATCTTGTTGCAGATCTCTTGAAGATTTTTGCGGTACTCTACCTCGGATTTAAGCTGCTGCTCATCTGCTGCTTTGTTATTGAGAGCTTTAGCATCCTGTAGCATTTTAATTACCTGCGCTTTATTGATTTTGCTGTTAAAAGACCGTCAAGCTTTAAAGCTTGACCCGTTGCCGCTTTACTTGCTGTAATTACTATAAATTTTTTTCGATCCGCCCCCGATCAGCAGAATACCTATCAAGTAGAAACAAAAGCGTATGAAAAACATAACCCCGGAAAACTGTTCGATTTTTGCAATCTTAGGCATTACCTGGGGTATCCTGAAAAAGACTCCAATTCCTGCCAAAACAAGTGCAATACCCCAGATCAATTGAATAACCGTCTTGTTTTTATCCTTTGAAAGCCCCTGATTATTTTCTGATTTTTCGGAGTTCATTATTTGCAATCAGCACCAGACAAATATAGTCAATTAACCTTTTTTTGTCAAATCATAACCTGATAAGCAAGAATAAATGTCAGTGATCAGTTATCGGTTATCAGTAATCAGTTTTTTCTGGCTTATCACTTCTCACAAATGACTGAATTACGGAGGTCCTGTTGTTTTCTTGAAGGGCGATTTTATCCTCCCAGATAAGCCTCCTTGACCTTGGGGTTGTCCAGAATCTCTGCGGCCAAACCCTCGAGGACGACCTCGCCCCTCTCAAGTACGTAGCAGTAGTTAGCCACTTTGAGGGCGGCCCTGGCATTCTGTTCCACCAGCAGTATCGTGGTGCCGGATTCGTTCAGAGTATTAATTACATTAAAAATTTCACGTACGATCAAGGGGGCAATGCCCATGGAGGGCTCGTCCAGCAGAAGCAGTTCAGGCCGGCCCATCAGGGCACGGGCAATGGCCAACATCTGCTGCTCACCGCCGGAAAGCGTGCCGGCAATCTGTTTGGAACGTTTTTCCAAGATGGGAAATATCTGATAAATATGCTTGATTCTCTCATTGATCTCATCGCGGTTGCTGCGTTTAAAGTAGTGATAAGCTCCCAGGCGGATATTATCCAAAACCGTCAGATGGGCAAATAGTTGTCTGCCTTCCGGTACCTGGGAGATCCCCAGACCCACGATCCGGTCGGCCGGCATGCCGGCAATATCCTTCCCTTTGTAAATAATACGGCCTTCCTGTGCTTTAACAAGGCCGGAGATGGTTTTAAGCAAGGTCGATTTGCCGGCGCCGTTGGCGCCGATGATGGAGACTACTTTTCCTTCAGGTATCTGAATCGAAACACCTTTAAGAACCCTAATACTCCCGTAAAAGGTCCTGAGCCCCTCGATGCTAAGCATATTAGGTTCCTCCGCCTAAATAGGCCTCAATGACTTTGGGATTATTGCGGACCTCTTCCGGCGGTCCTTCGGCAATTTTCTGGCCGTAATTCAGCACCACGATCTCATCCGAGACATTCATGACCACCTTCATATCATGTTCCACCAGTAAAACCGTTACCCCTTTGGCATTAATAGCCTTGATCAGAGAAGATGCCACGTGAGTTTCAGTCTCGTTGAGCCCGGCTGTGGGCTCGTCCAGGCAGACCAGTTCCGGTTCACTGGCCAGCGCCCGCCCGATCTCCAGGATCTTCTGCTCACCCAGCGGCAGGCTGTCAGCCGGATCATTACACTTATCGGCCAGGCCGATGAACCTCAAAATTTTCATGGCTCTTTCCTGAATCTTTTTTTCTTTTCGCCTGGCCCCCGGCAAGCAAAATCCCGCAGCCATAAAAGATGCCCGCACCCGGGTATGGCAGCCCAGCATAACGTTTTCAAGAACCGACATATTACCAAACAGCTCAATCGTTTGAAAAGTTCTGGAAATACCTCTGTCTGCAATCTCGTGAGTTTTAAGGCGGCTGATGGGTTGCCCCTTAAATCTGACCGTCCCCTCGGTTGGAGAAAAAAAGCCCGTAATGACGTTGAACAGCGTGGTTTTACCGGCTCCGTTAGGGCCTATAATGGCCTTGATGATGCCCCTTTTCACCGAAAAATCGGGTTTAAAGAGTGCCATCAACCCGCCAAAGGCCATGACCACCTTGTCCACTTCCAGAATATTTTCACTTCCAATATCATTCATGCAACTACAGATCTAGTAAATAATGATGGATGATGCGGTGAATTTTTGGACAAAACGCTCCATCTCTAATCAAAAAGTTGGGTTCAAAGGTTCAACGTTCAAAGGTTCAGAGGTAGGCCGCCTCGTTGTATTACCCTTATGGAATCAATGGTTAAGGAAAAAAGCGCGAAGCGCTTAACCCTGAACGCTGAACCCTGAACCTCCAAACCCAGACCGACCGGATGTCCAATTTTTGTGCAATTCCGCAGTATATAAAGGTCTACGGTCATTTTTGTCTAATGAATGACGAGGTCTGAACTAATGTTTCCCGAGCCGTTTTTTCAGCATAACAGGTATACCCGCCAGTCCCTCCGGCAAAAAAATTACAACCACGAGCAGAATGGCACCATAGACAATTACGTCAAACTCTTCAAAATAATGCAGCCACTCATAATTCAAAAAGGTGATGATCCCGGCCCCGATGATGGCGCCCCAGATGTTATGCATCCCGCCCAGAGCGATCATGATTAAAAGCTTAATGGAAAAGAAAAGGTCAAATGTAGCTGGATTGATAAAGTTAAGGTAATGGGCATAAAGACTGCCGGCCAATGCTGCCAAAACGGCCGAGTAAACAAAGACCAGTATTTTGTAGCCGGAGACATTAACTCCCATGGCACTGGCGGCCGCCTCACTGGAATGAATCGCTCTTAAGGCTCGTCCCACACCGGACTGGATTATATTAACGGAAAAGATAAATGCAGCAAAAACAAAACCCCAGACAAGGTAAAAGTATTTTTCAGCAGAATCAAGGTCAAATCCAAAGATGCTTAATCCCGGAATGCCGCTCATGCCGTCGGGCCCACCGGTCCACTCAATTTCTTCATTGAAGACAATATAAACGATGATCCCGAAAGCCAGCGTTGCCATGGCAAGATAGTGGCCTTTGAGTTTTAGGGAGGGAGCGCCCACCAGAAAAGCAACAGCAGCGGCAACCGATATGCCGGCCAACATGCACACCCAGGGATTCAAGCCGTACCGGGCGGTCAGAATCCCGGAAACATAGGCCCCGATACCGTAAAAGGCTGCATGCCCGATCGATATTTGACCGGCATAGCCCATCAAAAGGCTGAGGCCGATGGTAATCAGGCTGTAAATTCCGGCAAATACCATGATATCGGTGTAGTGTCCTATGCCGGGAATTTGGCGTGCAACCCATGGAAAGATGACAATTAAGAAAGCAAAGGCGGCGATGGGAAGCTTGCCGATTCGTACCATGTTTAAAACCTTTTGATCCTGCTTATCTCTATATCTCCCAGAATACCGCTGGGCCTGAAAAACAAGACCACCAGAAGCACGATTAATGCGAAAGCATCCTTGTATCCGGAAGAGATAAGACCAGCCCCGAAAGATTCAATGGCCCCCAGAATCAATCCGCCGATAACAGCGCCCGGGAAACTCCCCAGGCCACCCAAAACAGCAGCTCCGAACCCTTTTATAGCCAGCATAGCCCCGCGGTCGTACTCCATTAGGGATATGGGAGTAACGACGATACCTGCTACAGCTCCGATGGCGGCCGAAAGAGCAAAAGAGAGCAGAATCATTTGCTTGACATTGATACCCACCAGACGGGCCGCATCGGGATTGTCGGCGCAGGCACTCATGGCTTTTCCAAGAATAGTTTTTTCAAAAAATAGCGTCAGGACGATAACAATAAGGATCAAAAAGCCGATGACCCACAGATACTGGGGTTGGATAACAGCCCCCAGAAAAATGATGGGATTGCGGCCGGAAAAGGCAGGGAGGTCATACGGGTCCTTGCCCCAAATAAACATGGCCGCGCCCTTGAGCAGGATGGAAGCCGCAATCGTTGCGATAATCAGGCTTAAGACCGTGGGTTGGCGGATGGGGCTGATGGCCAGCCGGTCCACGAGCATTCCCACCAGGGTAACCAGGATAATCGTCGCCGGAAAAGCCGCCGCAAGGGGTAGTCCCATACCAACATGCAGCAAGACCATAATCAACCCCCCCAGCATCACAAACTCGCCCTGGGCAAAGTTGATGATCTCGGTCACATTGTAGATGATATTAAAACCGACGGCCACCATGGCGTAAATACTGCCCACGGTGATGCCGGTGATCAAATATTGAAAAAGCTGGCCGGCCGGCGTAATCGTTTCCATTTAATATTCCGGTTATAAGAAAAAGTGAGGGTGGTGTGAAAACACCACCCTCTTCAGCAACATAAAGCTTAAACTACATGCCTTAGCGTACATATGATAGTTTTAATCAGCCAGAGCCCAGTCACCATCTCTGACCACAACCATTTGAAATGCAGCTTTGTCCAGGCCTATATGGTCGTCCGGCGAGAAGAAAAAGACTCCATGCTGGCCCACAAAACCATTGATATTATTTTCAAGATAGTCCCGTATCTTGGCCTTGTCATCGCCGACAGCCGCAAGGGCTTGTACGGCCATATGCAGGGCATCCCAGGCATGTCCGCCAAAGGAGGACAAGGGCTCATTATACTTGGCCTTGTAGTCTTGCATGTATTTCATCGTCACGTTATACTGGGAATCATAAGGCGTCAACAGTTCGGCAATATTAACAGCTCCCAACGGTGCGTAAACACCTTCGGCAGCCCCGGCTGCCAGCTCGATATTCTTGCGACTGCCAAAACCGTGGCTCTGATAGAAAGGAATGCTAGCCATTCCCAGATCTCTCCAGTTACGAAGCACTGTCACCTGGGTAGGGCCGACCGACCAGTTAATAATGGTCTGAGGTCTGATTCCTTTGATCTTGGTTAACTGGGCTGTCATATCCGTATCCTTGGGGCCGTATTTCTCATCGGCTACAATGGTCATCCCATACGTGGGAGCAAGCCTGATGAGTTCTCCACGTCCGCTGGCGCCAAATCCCGAGGTAACGCTCATAATGGCAATCTTACTAATGCCTTTTTTCTTTAAAGTGGAATAAATGGCCTCTACTGCCATTGTATCCGTCTGGGGTGTTTTAAAGACCCATTTACGCGCGGTACCCTTCTCTGCATCCCAAGTAATTTTATAACTGGCGGCGCAGGAAATTAGCGGCGTCTCGTATTTTGCTGCTAGCGGCACAACCGCCATGGATGTTCCACTCAGCGAAGGACCGATCACTATACTGACTTTATCTTGGATAATCAGTTTTTTGACGGCCAGGTTGGCCTTGGTTGCATCCCCTTCACTGTCATATACAATAAGCTCTAATTTTTTGCCGTTAATGCCGCCGGCTGCATTAATCTGCTCAGCAACCATCAGAGCCGTCTTCTTCTCAGGGTCACCCAGAAATGATGTGCGCCCTGTTACGGAAAACACAGCACCAATTTTAAAGGTTCCTGCGAGTTTAGCTGGTTTTTCGGTAAGCTCAGCAATTTTTTGGTTAAGTCCATCGATTTCTTTATTCAGTTCAGTTACTTTCCCGCTGAGATCAGCAGGTTTTTCTCCACATGAAATCAGTAACCCTAAACTGAACAGACAAACTGTTGTGAAAATAGCAACTCTTTTTAACCTCATCTGTTTTCCTCCTTTTTTAACTGCACCATTTATGAAACTCAAAATTTGCTCCACTGTGAGTGCTACTCCAGGCCGCTCAAAAGAAATAATCTACCTGGTATGCCTAAAATCTGAAAACGGAAATCAGGGCCAAATGGATCTCATTTGAAGCCTAGGCTGAAAACCGGAGATCTTCCTGTTTCAGCCTGTTCCAGCCCGGATATTTCATGAGCTTGATTCGTCCAAGGTCATCAATTAATGAATAGTCTAACTTTCCTCGAAATTCTTCATAAAATATTCGGGCAAACAGTCTCACCCGCATTACAGGGTGTAAACTTTGTTTCCGTTAATCACCGTTAAGTTGTTTTCTTGGAGTATGTTTACAGCCTCATCAATATTATCGAATCTGAAGATCATGACCGCATTGCTGCCGCTTTGCGTGACAAACGCATACATATACTCCACATTAATGCCAGCCTGGTGTAAAATATCCAGTATGCGATGCAGCCCGCCGGGCCTGTCTTCCACTTCTACGGCGACCACATCGGTCTCACCTATGGTAAATCCGCGGTTTTTAAGCGCTGTAACGGCTTTTTGATTGTCATTTACGATCAGGCGCAGCACACCGAAATCGGATGTATCAGCCAAGGCCAAGGCCCTGATATTCACATCGGCTTCAGCAAGAATGCCTGTAACTTCAGCCAGACGCCCCGCCTTGTTTTCCAAAAAGACTGAAATCTGTATGGCTCGCATAGCTGCCTCCTTTTGCTTGTTGCTGGTTACTGGTTGCTTAATACTGGATACTTGATGTTAAAAAGTATCAATCGGCTTTTTACGGATTTCATCACGTAAACGTAATTGGTTTTTACAATCCAGCATCCAGTATCCAGTATCCAGTATCCAGTATCCAGCATCCAGTATCCAGTATCCAGCATCCAGTATCCAGCATCCAGTATCCAGTACCCAGCATCCAGTATCCAGCGTCCAGATTCATATCTCGCGGTTATCAATAACCCTTACGGCTTTACCCTCTCTGCGGGCAATGCCCTTGGGTTCCACGAGTTTCACCTTGGCTGAAACACCAAGATAGTCTTTTATGTTCTTTGAAATTTTTCTCTCAAGATCCTGCAGATGCTTGACTTCATCCGAAAAGGTTTGTTCTCCGACTTCCACCATAACAGTGAGAGTATCCAGTTTACCCTCCCGCTCAACCAAAAGCTGATAGTGAGGTTCAACATCATCCATCTCCATCAGAACGCTTTCAATCTGTGATGGGAACACGTTGACACCGCGAATAATGAGCATATCGTCCGTACGGCCGCTGACTCTGTTCATGCGGATATGCGTGCGGCCGCAGATACACGGCTCCGGATTTAAAGAAGTTATGTCACGCGTGCGGTAGCGGATAACAGGAAATGCTTCCTTGGTTATGGAAGTAAAGACAAGCTCACCCGTCTCACCGTAATCAAGAACTTCTTCGGTATCCGGATCGATGATCTCGGGTATAAAATGATCTTCAAAGATATGCAGGCCCTTTTTGGCTTCATAGCATTCGATGGCTACACCCGGTCCGATCACTTCACTCAAACCGTAAATATCAACGGCGGTTAAATTCAGCTTCTTTTCGATATCTTCACGCATGTTTTCCGACCAGGGTTCGGCCCCGAATATGCCGAATTTAAATTTTAAATCTTTAAAAGAAACTCCCATTTCATCGGCAACTTCCGCCAGATGAAGTGCATATGAAGGCGTTGCCGTTAATATTGTAGGACCGAAATCTTTCATTATAACTATCTGTCTTTTGGTGTTGCCGCCTGAAACCGGAATAACGGAAGCGCCCAGTTTTTCTGCTCCATAGTGGACACCCAGGCCTCCCGTAAAGAGCCCGTAGCCGTATGCATTGTGGATGATGTCTTCGCGGGTTGCTCCACCGGCGGCAAGTGAACGCGCCATAAGTTCAGCCCATGTATTCACATCTCTGGCCGTATAACCCACGACGGTCGGTTGACCGGTAGTTCCGGACGAAGCATGAATACGAACAACGTTGTCCATGGGAACGGCAAACATTCCGTAAGGATAATTATCGCGCAAATCCTCTTTGGTTGTGAACGGAATTCGTTTTAAATCTTCAAGGGATTGGATGTCCTTGGGAGTAATGCTGTTTTCTTCAAGTTTACGGCGATAAAAGGGTACATTCGCATAGACACGTTCAATGGTTGCTTTGAGCCGGCGCAAGATGATGGCCTCTAAATCTTCTCTTGGCATGGTCTCAAATCCTATGTCGAGAATCATTCAGATACTCCTTATTGAACGTTTTAAAATTGCCTCCGTCGTAATAGTTCAGTCACCAAGACACCAAGCCTCTAAGATTATAATACTAATTTAAATTGTCCGATTGGTTTAATTAGTTTTATTTGTTAACCAACCAAACCAATTTAACCAATAAAACTGAATCATTAAGCTTTATAATCCATACTCTTTTTTTGTGTCTTTGTGCCTTAGTGGCTGAACTGTTACAGTTGTGTTATTGCTTCTGAATCATATGGCGCTAATTTTTTCAAGAAAAATTTAGGTCTGCAAACTCCCCTTGAAATCAGGCTTGCGCTTTTCTAAGAAAGCGGAGGTGCCTTCCTTGGCGTCGGGGCTTGCCATACACAGAGCAAAGGCATCCGTCTCAAGGTTGCACCCGGTGGCAAGATCGACGCTCATACCGTTGTTAACGGCCTGCTTGGCCGCCCGTAGAGCGACTCTCCCTTTTGAGGCCATGGTTTGAGCGGTCCGGATAACTTCATCCATGAGCTGCTCCGGGGAACAGACTTTGTTGACCATCCCCATGGTATGGGCTTCTATCGCTGGAATCATCTTACCGGTAAATATCATTTCTTTGGCCAAATTCTTGTTGATTAATCTCGGAAGCCTCTGGGTGCCGCCGAACCCGGGAATAAAGCCCAGATTGATTTCCGGTAGACCCAACATGGCATTTTCGGAAGCATAGATAAAATCACAGGCCAGGGCTATTTCGCAGCCGCCGCCGAGGGCAAATCCGTTTACAGCAGCGATAACCGGTATCGGCAGCATCTGGAGTTTGTTAAGTAAAGCGTGCCCCGCCTCGGAAAAATGTTTGGCTTCAAGGGCATTAAAGGCAGCAAGTTCGGTGATATCTGCCCCGGCCATAAATGCTTTCTCTCCGGCCCCGGTAAAAATAAGAACCCTGATGTTCTCGTCAGCAACAATTTCATCCAACGCTTGTGACAATTCTTTCAGAAGATCACCATTAAGTGCATTCAAGGTTTTCGGTCGGTTGAACGTAATTGTGGCAATGCCGTCTTCGACCTGCAAAATGATGTTTTCGTATTGCATAGTTAACCCCCTAACCCGTATAACCGAAAAAGATAAATAAAAAGCTCTTATCACGAAAGCACGAAAATACGAAAACACGAAAAAGATTATTAAATCTCGTGCTCCCCCTTTTTCGTGTTTTATCCCCGTATTGAGAACTTACAAATTACACATTTAAGGAACTAACACAATGAAATCGTTACCCTTTAGAGCCTTTTGGGGACTTGACTTTATAAATGCTGTCGGGCTGGTCTCCTTGATGTAGTTGCGGATGCCTGCAACGATCGCCGCACTCACGCGGTCCTGATACTTGCCATTGACCAATCTTTTACACTCCCTGGAGTTGCTGATAAATGCGGTTTCGATCAATATGGACGGCATTTGAGCCCCCAGAAGGACATAAAACGGGGCCTGTTTGACACCCTTATTTTTTATCCGGCTGTAGTTTTTTCGCAAATGTTTGTGCATGGCCTCCTGGACATTAGCAGCCAGCCGGCTCGATTCATTGATTTTGGCATTTTGCATAAGATCGCTCAAAATCGTCTGCAAGTCGCTGATATTTTTCTTTGAAGTTGCATTTTCACGGGCGGCCACCATAATGGCATCTTCATCCGTTGCCAAATTCAAAAAAAAGGTCTCGATACCGTATGCCCTGCGATCCCGGGAGGCATTCGTGTGGATTGATATAAAAAGATCAGCGTTTTTGGTATTGGCAATCGCTGTGCGCTCTTCCAGTGTTAGGTACCGGTCACTGTTGCGCGTCAGGAAAACCTCGCATTGCAGCTTTGAACGGATCTTTTTGGCAAGCCGCCGGGCAATCTTGAGAACAACATCTTTTTCATGAACACCTTTTAAGTAACCGGGAGCCCCATAATCGCGTCCCCCGTGCCCCGGATCGATAACGATGCGGCTTACGCCCAGGGCCAGCTGCTTTGCCAGGGCGCTGGGAGGAAGCTTGGTACCTTTTGGTACGGTCCCGGCCTTCGCCCGGGTCGGCTGGGGCTGCTTGCCCCAGACATCGATAACAATCCTGAAAGGATTCTTGAGGGGAAAAATCTTATAGGTTTTAAAAGACTTGATGTCGACGACAACCCGCACCGAATCCGGTGTGTACTGACCGGCACGCACATCGCTGAGCAGATTATCGTTAATTGGAATTGTTTTCTCAAGATCTTCCACCAGCCTGCTGTTATCAAGCTCGACATACAGGCGCTGGGGTTTATTAATGGAAGGATCTTTTTTAAGAAGCCTGTGTGTAAAAGCTGTTTCGCTGTCAGCATCGATGACGATACGGGTGTAACTGGGATTGGACCAGAATCGCAGCCCCTTAACCACTGCGTGACGATTTTCAGAAATTTTGTCATTCTTTACAGCCGGAACTTGCGCCAAAGACCCTCTCTCGATCTCCGCTGCGATCTGATCTACCACAGGTTTTTCCGCGGTCTTTTGCGGCTTGACTGTCTCCGATGCGACCTTGCGGGTCTCCGCCCCCGAAAAGGAACCGATGGCAGCGGAGGCCTTTTGGCGGTATTGGCTGCGTGGAAAGTGCTTTATGATCCGACCGTAGAGATCGAGAGCTTCTTGTTTGTCAGATTTTTTATATGAGCGATTGTAAAGTTCCTGATAAAGCTCAGCGGACATATACAGCCCCACAGCGGCCCAGGGGCCGGCAGGATCATGCCGGTAGACCTCCTGGAACTTGTCGATGCACTTCAGCCATTGGTCCCTGTATTTCTGTTTTTTAGAGCTTTTAAGAAGCTTATTGTAACAGCTTTCAGCGGCAACATACTTGGCTCTTCCCCGGTTTGACCGGGAAAAACGAGCTTTGACATCAACGGTTTTCGGGCGATGTGCTTTGGAAAAAGCTACGATGGCATTCGCCGCCTTTTGTCGATATTGACTTTGCGGAAAACGTTTTATAATCCGCTCGTAAATGTCGAGGGCCTCTTTTCTGTCAGAGTCCTTAAATGAAAGATTGTAAAGCTGCTGGTAAAGCTTTCCGGACATGTACAGGCCCGCGGGAGCCCAGGGGCCTGAAGGATCACGCCGGTAAACCTCCTGGAATTTATCGATGCACTTCAGCCATTGGTCCCTGTATTTCTGTTTTTTGGAATTGTTGCGCAGTTTTTTATAACAGGTTTCAGCTTGATTGTACTTATCTCTTGCCGTGGCTGCCGATGGTGTCCGCGGCCACAGCACCGCAAGCACAAGCATGCAGCAGGCAAACAAACAGATAGTGTTAAGTTTCTTGATATTTTTTCGCACAGAATACATCAATTATGTTTTGGCCTTTTCATGCAACTCGTTCAGGCAATTCAAGGCTTCCAGCGGCGTCATTTTTGAAATGTCAAGCTTTTGCAGTTTTTCAATGACCAACTGCTCGGGCCTGCGAAAAAGATTAAGCTGCACCTGCGCCTGGGGGGCAACCTCTTCGCTTGATGCCAAAACCGGTGAACATGCAATACCGTTTTCACTGTTTTCAATATGATAAAGTATCTTTTTGGCCCGCCGGATCACCTGGTCGGGAATACCGGCCAGCCGCGCAACCTGTATGCCGTAACTTCGATTAGTCCCGCCTTCTACCAGTTTTCGTAGAAAAATGATCTCATCATTCCACTCCTTGACCGCAATATTGTAATTCTTCACCCGGGGCTTTTTGCCGGCCAGTTCCGTCAATTCATGGTAGTGGGTGGCAAAAAGAGTTTTGACCCCAAAACCTTTGAAGTCATGCAGATACTCTGCCACCGCCCAGGCGATACTGAGACCGTCGAAAGTACTTGTGCCCCTCCCGATTTCATCCATGATAACGAGGCTTTGCCGGGTGGCACTGTGCAGAATATTGGCGGTTTCCTGCATCTCCACCATAAAGGTGCTCTGGCCCTGGGAGAGGTTGTCCAGGGCACCGACACGGGTAAATATCCTGTCAATAACACTTATCGCCGCCTTGCCGGCAGGCACAAAGGACCCTATCTGAGCCATCAGGACCATAAGAGCCACCTGCCGCAGAACGGTCGATTTGCCGGCCATGTTAGGTCCGGTTATAACGAGTATCTGATTTTCATTATCGTCCACCTCGATAGAATTGGGGACGAACCGTTCGGCCGTGATCATCTTTTCAACCACCGGGTGGCGCCCGTCTTCTATCAGAATACGGCCGTCGGTGTTCATTTCCGGCCGGCAGTAGTCATTCTGATCGGCAACTTCCGCCAGATTCAACAAGCAGTCCAGACGGGCCAAAAAATAAGCCACATGCTGGATATCGGCATTCTGTTTTATAACCTCTTGCCTGATTTGATTGAATATTTTGTATTCAAGGACCGCCCTCTGCTCTTCGGCCCCCAAGACTTTGGATTCAAAAGATTTCAGCTCATCCGTAATGTAACGTTCTGCATTTACCAGCGTCTGTTTGCGAACATAATGGGGGGGAACGTCTTTTGAACGAGACTTTGGAATTTCAATGTAATAACCGAAAACCTTATTGAATCTTACCTTAAGAGTGCTGATTCCGGTTGTCTCCTTTTCACCGGCCTCCAGCTTTGCCAGCCAGCCCTTACCGTCCCGGCTGACGGTGATCAGCTCATCGAGCTGCCTGTCGTATCCGGTCTTGATGATCCCTCCTTCGTTAATTGTCGGCGGTGCATCTTCACGAATCGCCTTTTCAATCAAATCTGCCAGAGCATAAATATCATCAAGTTTCTCACCATATCGAAAAAGCCCGGAAGTAAGCTGCCGCAGCCTGGACCATATGTCGGGCAAACTTTTGATGGAACGCTTCAGGGCTGTAAGATCTCCGGCATTTGAATGCCCCATGGATATTTTGCTGCCGAGGCGCTGGAGGTCATACACCGTTGTTAAGCTCTCCCGGATACTTCTGCGGATCTGAATATTATCTTTTATCTCGGCAACAGCTTCGTGCCGGGACTGAATCTCGGTTACATCCAGCAGCGGATATCTCAACCATCTCTTCAGCAGCCGCCCTCCCATGGCGGTTACAGTGCGGTCGATAATGCCGAGGAGTGTTCCCCGTTTGGATCCGGTACGGATATTCTGCAGAATTTCAAGGTTCCGGCAACTTACATCATCGATAATGAGATAATTATTTAGTGAGTAGGTCTCGATACCGCCTAAATGCTCGATTTGCTGCTTCTGGGTTTCTCTTACATAAAATATAAGCGCTCCGGCCGCCTGCACTCCGGCCTTAAGATGTTCACACCCGAATCCTTCGAGTGAAAGGGTTTTGAATTGATCAATTAATCTCGTTCGGCATCTTTGGTGCTCAAAGGCTCTATCTTCCAAAAAGGTTATCGATTTCTCCGATAACGCTTCGATGACCGCCGTAAAAAAGGGATCGTTCTTGGAGGACTCCGGGAAAAGAGCTTCACTGGGTGATATCCGCAAAGCTTCATCAACAACCGTACTTAAATCCCGGGATTCCGACACCCGAAATGTCCCCGTGGAAATATCAAGATAACTGAATCCGGCGGTATCGTTGCTGCGAGCTACGGCAAAAATATAATTGTCTGATTTTTCGTCTAAAAGTTCATCGTCAACGATCATGCCGGGGGTAATGACCCGCACGACATCCCTTTTCACCAACCCTTTGGCTGTAGCCGGATCTTCGATTTGGTCACATATTGCAACTTTGCGTCCATGGTCTATGAGACGGGCGATATATCCTTTGACAGCCCGGTAGGGGATACCGCACATGGGAATCGGAAACTCGTCTTTTTTGTTCCTGGATGTCAGAGTAATCTCGAGTATCCGGGAGGCAACCTCGGCATCCTCAAAAAACATTTCATAAAAATCTCCCATTCGATAAAAGAGGATGGTATCAGCGTACTGCTCCTTGATGGACAAGTACTGCTTTATCATGGGAGTTGCTTGGGCAAGACTCATGGCTAAAACCGCTCCGGTCTGTAAAATCTAAAGCTCGAATTTCTTATGAAGTATTTATGACCCCATGTTCCTTCATTATTGTTTACGCTCAATCAGGTCCATACTATATATTGATTATTTTTTCAACAAGAATACTATATGTGGTTAAACTAAAAAAGCGCTATCTTTGAGGTTTGAAAGCTCCGGTTTTTGTTGCCGGAATCCTCGAGCCCCACTTACTCGCAATATCTCATGAACTTTAGCTGCCGATTTCTCTGATATTCTTTATGAAATACGCGATTTAGGCGGAAACCCCTCAATGTATAGCGCTTTAGTTTCTATGTCGCAAAATTTGTGCTTTTTGCGGCAAACTTCCTTTGATTGCCACTCCGCCTGCTAGATGGCTGAGTGGTAATTATTTTGGTTTCAGCACGTTGGGGTTAGGTTGTTTGTTTGGTACCTTGTTCCTCACTGGCGGTGCTGCCACCGGGTGATGCGCTCCGCAACGACTCCAGTTCACTTTTAAGTGCTGTCAACTCGTCCTGCTGGGCCGCAGCAGCGGCATTTAAGTTCTTAACCGTTTTTTTGGACTTAAACCGATCATAAAGACCGGAAAAATAGGCAATCAAAAAGCCTGTCAGGAAAAAAACAAGAAACAGAACTGCATGCGGCAATTCCGGCGTTTGCAAAGTTTCAAGAAACGGCAGAGTTAAGCTGAGGCTCTGTTTTGCCATAAACAAAATCTTGTTCTGATAAACAAAGACCCCCGCAAACACCAAAATAATCAACCAGAAAGCAATTTTAACTTTTTTCATTTGTTTTCTCCCCAATATGACCGCGTTATAGAACCAGTTGCTCAAAGCATGGCTTTAAATTGTTGTAGGTTACTTTTAGATGTTCGGGAATGACGCGAACATCGGCAAAAACCGTCAAAGCATTGGTATCGCCGAACCAGCGGGGAACGATATGGAAATGGAGATGTTCTTCAACACCGGCGCCGGCGACTTTACCCAGATTAAGTCCGACATTGAATCCATCGGGGTTCATTACTTTTTTTAATATTCCGACGGACTGTTCAACAGTTAAAAGCAGGTCCCCCATTTCGTCTTTGCTCAACTGATCCAGAGTCGCAAGGTGGCGGATCGGAGCCACCAGAAGATGTCCATTAATGTACGGGTATTTATTCATGATCACCATAGTTACCTTGCCCCTGAAAAGGTTCAGTTCATCCTGCCCTGAAAGCGTCTTGCAGAAGATACACCCTTCTTCTTTGTCACCCAGGATGTAATCCATGCGCCAGGGGGCCCACATCGTTTTCATTCCCGATCCTCCAAATCTCGCTTATGGATTTTAGGTCACCATTGACCGGTTTCTGTCATCCGGCCTTCATCATTAAAATCAAAGGTCTCGCATCCTGAACTCTAAATTCTGCACCCAACTCTAAGTTTCTCTACCTTTTTCAAGCCCAAAACTCAACCTTTTTCTACATAATCTAAGGAATTATTTTGGTTTTCGGCACCTTATCCTGAGGGCACAGCCTCAAAAAATACTGATCCGTCATCCCGGCAATAAAATCCCTCACAATCTCGGCACTGTTGTGATTTGCAATATAGTCTTGGGACATATCCTCCAAAAAACTTGTGAATATCACCGAAGTTCGATTTTCTTTTTCAATATCGTCCAGAAACCTTTCAAAAAGAATCTCAAAAAGCTTTTTGATGGTGTCGGTCTGGCTTTTGATCTTCGGATTCATATAGATACGTTCAAGGTTGAAGGCCTTCAGCCGCTTCAGAGCCGCCGACACTTCCGGACTGAAGGCCATATAGATATTCTGGAAGCTGCTGTTAATGATGTCGGTTACAAGATTATATACAATGGTTCCGTTTGTATCCCCCAGACGTTTGACGCATTCCGCGGGTAGATCCGACCGCTTGATTATATTCAGCCGGATGGCATCCTCGATATCACGACCGATGTAACTGATGGTATCGGCCATGCGTACAACACACCCTTCCTGGGTCATGGGAATGAGCTTGATTTCAGGATCCGTTTTTTTGGCGGCCATCTCTTGGTCTATGGTTTCAAATGTCTTGTTCCTGGCGGGCTGAAGCATCCGGTTGTGAATCTCGCCATCATGGCACAGGATGCCGTCAAGTGTTTGCAGACACAGATTCCATCCTTTACCTTTGCGCTCGACTCTTTCCAAAAACTGGACGCTCTGAACGTTGTGTTGAAAGTAACCGATGCCGCTCATGCTACAGAGCTCGGATAAAAACTTTTCGCCGTCATGGCCGAAAGGTGTATGTCCGATATCGTGTCCCAGGGCAATGGCTTCAATCAGATCCTCGTTTACCCCCAGAAACCGTCCGATGGATCTGGCGATCTTTGAAACCAGCTGAACATGCAATACCCGATGGGTGATATGATCATGTTTGATCAGATAAAACACTTGGGTTTTATCAATATAGCGTGTGTAGGCGCGAGAATGCAGGATGCGGTCGACATCCACTGAAAAGGGCTGGCGATAACCCTCTTCAAGACGCGGATCCTCAAAGCGACGGACTCCGGCCGCACTCTGTGTGGCGATAGGGGACAGAACTTCGCGCTCGCGTTGCTCCAGCGCCAATTGAATCATGGCAAGGCGGTCATTTTTATATATTCCCATTTTCGATCATGGTCTCCATGAGTTTAATGTAATCGATGCCGGCTGCCCGAAAGCCTTCCTTGCCGTATTTCATGTTGGCTTCAAGAACATAAAGCTTACCCTCATGTTCGACAATATCAATCCCCACATCGTCCCAGCGGCACCTGCGGGCGGTATCAAGAGCCAGGTCAAGGATGTTTTGTGGAACAGGGTCGAGGCTGATAGTCGCGCCCACGGCAACATTACTTCTGAACTCACCGGCAGGCGCAAGGCGCCAGTAGGCATGCGCCACCTGGCTGCCGATAACCACCACGCGCACATCACGATCGCTTGGCAGGTATTCCTGAATATAGGCTGGCGTGGTCAAGCTGCAGTAAGCATGCAGATCATCCGGATTCCGGATCAGGAAAACCCCCCTCCCCATGGCCGAGCCTCTGGGAATCTTGCCAATAAACGGAAGTTCAAAATAATCACAAATCGCATTTTTCTGGCGCTGGCCGTAAAAGACCCGGGTCCTGGGGTTCGGTATTTGGAGCAGATCAAACAGAGCGGTTTGCTTAATTTTGTCCTGAACACATTTATAGGTATGATAGCTGGGGAAGGTTTCTTTGCCCATAGCATCAAAAAGTTCGGCGTAGAAGGTGGTTGGATAATAAATTTTAGCGGCTTTGCGGATCAGATCCGCATCCTGGCGGCTATAATCGCAAAAATTCGGCCGCACTCCCAGAGTCAGGACATTTTTACATTGTCTTAGACGCGCCTCAAGGGCGATAACTTTGTCGTTGGCTGTCATGTTTTCCTGCCAAGTTTGACTGGTTATTTGAAACTTCGAATGAACGAAAACGTTCAATTGGGTGTCCGGTGTCCTTTGTCCGTTGCCCGTTGCTAAACAATAAGATGCGAGTCTGTATTTCCACTACGGGTGAAACACAAGCAGAAACCCTTTTAACTTGTAATACCTCTGACTACGGACAGCTGACCACAGACGTCTAATCGAAGTTTTAGCTTGAGAGTTAAATATTTCCCGTTTCGAAAAATTGTTTAATTATATCATAACTTCGTTGAATATGGCTCCCCGGCCAGTATATACGCCGGCATCGGCTACAGATTTGAAAGGTTGAGTTGGTTTCCCAGACATAATCGGGCACGCGGCTGCGTACAGCATCTTTGTCCACCTGCCGGGTCAGGATGTTGCAGCGGGTGCATCGCGAAAACGGCCGGGTATCGGCTGCGCCAATACCAAGGGCCTGAAGCACTTCCCGCACCTGTTCATAGGGGTCATTTGAATTTATAAAGACAAGTTTATGGTCCGTGCTTCGATCCCGAACCCTTTTTGTACGGGTAAGCAAAATCCGATTTTTACCGGCGGGATCCGGGAGCCCATCGCCGGAAACACCTGCCTGGTAAACCGTATCAAAGCCCAAGATGCGCAGCCATTTTGCCAGTTTACCCAATGTCGTTTCGGCGGTAAAACATATATCTTTTGTAATGACCATCTGTGTAAACATATTGTGAACTAAGATTGACGGCGTCGTAAAAAGTCACGAATTCAACTGCTCAGTCTTAATTTGAATCGCAAAGATGCTGGAAGCTGGATACTGGTTCCTGGAGAACAGGTTGCAAATAACAATTAAATTAACGTTATAAAATCCGCACAAAGCCGATTGCTAACTTTTAAAATCAAGTATTCATTATCCCCGATAAATCGGGATTTCCGCTACGCTCCAACAAGCATCCAGCATCCAGTATCCAGCATCCAGTATCCAGTTACTCCGGTGGTGTCAGAACAAAGACGGACGGAGAAACTTCAACATCGGCCCAATATCTGTCGATGTCGAGCTGAAACCCCCGGCCCTCTTCATTCGAAAATATCAGACAAGCAGGAACCTGATATCTTTTTATTGTCTGTACCCCGCAAAATTCAATACGATACAAAAGAGCGCCGCTCAGGCCAAACATCTCCATCTTGCGCACCCGGCTCTTATTTTTATTAAAATAAATTTTCTGAAGTACGTTCCCCCATCTTTTTTTTAATATCAAAACATATTTATCTTCAGAGCCTTTTTGTTCTACAACAGCTTTGTTGTGTTGGACCAAGGGAATACTACCGCCTAAAATACTGACAATATCGCCGGAATTAATCGGAATTGAAAAAAACCTTTTGAGGGTGGTGTTTTTAGCGCGTTGTTTATAAAACTTACTATCGGCATGGGAAAAACGATAGAACCACTGGCCGTCGCTGGCAAAACTTATCATAGGCTGACCGGAAAAGCTGCGCATAACAATACGAAATTTTCCAGGTACAGCCCCGATCCAAACGATACGGGAAGTCAATTTTTTTTTCTTATCTCCCCTTAATGTTACCCTGCCGGTGCCTTTGAAAGTTTTGAGCGTGCGGTTTTGATTCTCCAGCAGCGTCAGAAGCTCCCGGGCTTCGACTGCAACTTTAAAATCTTTTGGTTTTTGCGAAATTCTGTCAACAAGGCCGCTACAAGCCGGCAGAAAAAAAGCGGTAATCAAAAGCATTATAAAAATTTGCCTGTTGCGTCTTACCTGCATTAACTTTCTGCCACCGGTGTAATAAAAATTAAGGATATTATTCATTTCCATTTAAGGCCTCAATTTTCTTTTCAAGGGCGGCCTTATCATTATCATCCCCTTTGTTCTTCAGGGATCGTTTGTAAAACTTAAGCGCTTTTTTATTTTGATTAACCTTGAGGTAGGCATCTCCAAGATGCTCCAGTATAATCGGATCATCGGGTTCCAAGCTGACGGCTTTTTTCAGGAGTGTCACCGCTTCACTGAAAAGACCTTTTTTATAATACACCCAACCCAAGCTGTCAGTTATATAGCCGTCATCCGGCTTATGCTTTAAGGCCTCTTTAATCAGACGCTCGGCCTCATCAAGGTTCTGCCCCATGTCTGCATAGGTATAGCCAAGATAATTCAATGCATTTGCATTTTTAGGATCAAAACTTATAACCGTCTTCATTTTTGCTATAGAATCGTCTTTCCGGCCCCATTTATCATAAACAACGCCCAGCCTGAAATGGAGTTTGGTGTTTTCAGAATCTATTTCAAGTCCTTTTTTCAGAATAGCTTCAGCCTTTTCAAACTCCTTGGTCTCTTCATAAAACGAACCCATGTAAAGCATTAATTCGGCATCATTGGATATCTCTTTAATAACATCATTTAAAAAATCAATCGCCTCGCGGGTTTTTCCCTGTTCCTGATAGATAAAGGCAACATGAACTGCCGATTCTTTATAAAACCTGGAATTCGGCATCACCATTTTAAAATGCTTGACGGCCATCTTGATATTTTTTTTGCCGTCAAAGGCAATGCCGATAACATAGTGTAGATTTGAACTGTCCGGGGCACCTTTTAACATCCCCTTAAGAACGGTGATGGCGGCATCGTATTTTTTTGGATCCAAATAAATCCGAACAACCGTTCTGACAACTTTATTCTCTGTCAGGCTCCTTTCCCCAAGGTTTTTGAAGATTTCGGCTGCATCCTTTTCCATACCCTTTTTGTAATAATAATACCCCCGCTCCATGGCAGCTGCTATGTTGCGGGGGTTCTTTCCCAAGATTTCTTTGTATAGTTGTAAAACCTTTTGGTCTTTACCCTGAGTTTTATAAAGTTTTAACAGCTCAAAACGCGGTCCATCTAAACCCGGCATAATTTCCAAAGTCTTGAAAAACTTGTTTTCAGCCTCAAGCATCTTACCCTGTGTAGCATAAATCTTCCCCATAAAAAAATGGCCGGCATACGATCCGGGAAAGTTTTGAACCAGCTGTTCATATATCTTTAAAGCCTTGTCCAGATCGCTTTCTTCCATATAAATTCCGCCCAGAATCAGATAAATATTTTGCTGCCGGGGGTCAACGGCGATAACTTTTTCATATGCCTTTTTGGCGTCATCAATGTGTTTCAATCTCTGATTTATTCTACCGTGTATGATCAGTGCGGGTATATAGCCCGAATCTTTTTTCAATAGCTGCTTAATAATATCCAAAGCTTTTAAGTTGTTTTTCTGCTGCAAATAAAGTAGCGCAATCTCTTTTTGCAAATATGAAGACTCAGGATCTTTATCAACGGCTTTCTGCATATATTGAATGGCTTTATCCAGGCTGCCCTTTTTTCGGTAAAACTGCGCCTCTGTAAAGTAGTAATACTGGTTTTCAAATTCATAAATATCGCCTGTGACACCATCCTGCTTATCTGTCGCCGTCGGCCCAGGGCGGGGAAGAACACTACACCCATAAAAAAAGAAAATGACCATAAAACCAATGGTCAGTTTTAATAAAATATTTTTCATTGTTTTTTATCTCAATTAGTTTCTTAGCACTTAACCAGGCATACCTATGCCTTCATACATATCAAAATCCGGTATTTCGCGCTTGAAATATTCTCTCATCTTCTTGATGATATTCTTCTCCACCTGGCGAACACGCTCCCTTGAAATACCATAACGGTCACCAATTTTCTGTAATGTTGCCGGGCTATCCGAAAAAATACGCTGCTCGAATATCTCAAGTTCTCTGGGGGTCATCGTTTTTTTGAACTCAGAAATTTTGTTGTGTAAAAGCACCTCCATCTCCTTTTTGGCCACCCGGTCTTCCGTGGATTCCACATCAGTTCCTAAAAACTCGATCCTTTCAGTATCTGAACCATTTTTCAAAGGCGCATCCAAGGAAACATCCCACCCATCAAGTCGCTGGTCCATATCCACGATTTCGCGTTCGGAAACACCTAATCGTTCGGAGAGGAGCTTGGGCTTGGGATCAAAACCCTCGTCAATCAGCTTTTGTTTTTCCTTTTTCAGTTTAAAAAAGAGTTTTCGCTGCCCCTGGGTCGTTCCGATTTTCACAAGACGCCAGTTGTCCATTATGAATTTGAGAATATAGGCCTTTATCCAGAATGAGGAATAGTACGAAAATTTAACGTTTTTGTATGGATCAAATTTCTTAACGGCCTGCATGAGTCCGATATTGCCTTCCTGAATCAGATCTAAAAGATTCTGCATCCAAACTCGCTGGAATTCCAAGGCGATCTTTACTACAAGCCTAAGGTTGGCGGTTACCAGGACATAGGCCGCTTCGGAGTCACCTTCCTCACGAACTTTTTTGCCAAGTTCTATTTCTTGCTCCCGGGTGAGAAGTTTGTACCTGCTTATTTCCATAAGGTACTGCTGAAGCGGGTCAAACTTAACAAGGGCGCTATCTGACGAAGAAGAGGACGACGGTGCTGAAATATTATCTATTTTTTTGGCCGCTCTTTTTGTTTTCAGCTTTTTGGATCTACGCTTTGGTTTTTTTTTGATTTTACTCATCTTGATATTGAATAAAAGTTACTACCTGAATCTTGTATAGGTCATCTTGAAGGATTCAATATAACTATCAGGCGGTACCGGTTATTAAAGCTCCCTGCCCCGCTGACCGCAGGACTAAAAGCGGAACGGGGAACGCGCTCACTATTGCGTTCAAACATTCTTTGTAAAACATATCTTATTTATTAACAAGCGTCAAATAATTCTATTTTGCGCCTCGTTTATTATTCAACCTATCGAAAATATGTTGTTTTTAGGGGCTAATTGTTTGTAAAGCCACATGGAACGTTGGAATACTTGAACAATGGTATATGGGGGATGAAAACCAGAGTCATTGAATATTTTTACAAGCCATCTCAAATCTGTTAGAGATGGCTAATATATTCTTTTACGCGGGCGGTTTCTTCAGCTAAAAACTTAAATGGAACTTCAATTGAGAGTAAGCAAAATGGTAATGTATCGAAACACTTCCGCTCGGGGTAGCTGGGAATAACCCTGTAAAAAGCCGGCCTTAAAGGTACGCCGGGTGTTGACAAATTAAGACTGTGTGATTTAAGACATATTGCCTCGACAAATTTGGCAAAAGCGGGTAGGATATAAAATATATCGCTCACTTAACACCTGACACCTAAAACGTTCACAGCCTATGCGCCTGTAGCTCAGCTGGATAGAGCAACGGACTTCTAATCCGTAGGTCGCAGGTTCGAATCCTGCCAGGCGTACCA
>NZ_JAZFTO010000132.1:0-2586 GCF_036446775.1 Candidatus Desulfatibia sp. | reverse complement strand
GCCACCCCGGTAAGACAATAAATTTATAAAAGATTTTCAGCTGTTGGGCAATCGTTTCCTGCCGCGGCGCAACTCGCCCGCCCGCCCGGTGCCAATACCCTGTCCCCGGGGGGCCCCATTCAGCCCCCGGGGGTGCCGAGGGGCAATCAATCCCGCCTCCGCCGCCGGCGGCGCCCGAATGGGAGGCGGGCGCAAATTTGCCAATTGTGGCATACTCGGTGAAATTGGGATTCGCGGCCCGGGGTCCGGGTTGCAGTTGATCATGATCGCTTCGATCCCCAGTTTTTTTAAGGCCAGGATGCCGTGAACGCAACAGTAATCGAATTCTATGCCCTGGCCGATTCGATTGGGTCCGCCGCCGAGAATGATGACTTTCTTTTTATTCGAGGGTATGGACTCATTTTCCTGGTCATAGGTGGAATAATAATAGGGGGTAAAGGATTCAAATTCGGCGGCACAGGTATCAACGATCTTAAATGACGGCCGCATTTCGTTTTCTTTGCGTAAACTCCGAATCTCATGCTCTTCTTTTTCGGTCAGCAGGGCAATATGTTTATCGGAAAACCCCCACCGTTTTGCCGACCGCAGCGTTTCAGGTGAGATAAAATTTCGTTCTTTGGATTCAGCCGCAATTTTGGATTCGAATACGACCAGTTGTTTCAGATTCTCAAGGAACCAAATATCGATTCGGGTTATTTGCGAAATTTCTTGCGGAGATACGCCGGTGGTCAGCGCCTGCCAGATTTTCATTATTCGATCCGGTGTTCCGAAGCGCATATCATCCAACAACTCTTCTCTGGTCATCCGTTCGTATGAATTATTGCCGTTGGCATGAAAACCGAACCATCCGTTTTCAAGCGACCGCAGGGTTTTGTTTAGCGCTTCCTTAAAAATCCTGCCGATTCCCATGGCTTCACCAACCGATTTCATCTGGGACGTCAGGCGCTTGTCATTTTCAGGAAACTTTTCAAAGTCCCAGCGGGGGATCTTAACGACCACGTAATCGATGGCCGGTTCAAAACAGGCCGGCGTTTTACGGGTAATATCATTGGGAATTTCATCCAGATGGTACCCGACAGCAAGTTTAGCCGCAATCTTAGCGATCGGAAAACCGGTTGCTTTGGATGCCAGGGCGGAGCTGCGTGAAACCCGTGGGTTCATTTCGATGACCACCATCTCCCCGGTTTCCGGATTGAGCGCGAACTGAATATTTGCGCCGCCGGTTTCAACACCAATCTTGGTTACGATTTTTTTGGCGGCATCGCGCATGGCCTGGAATTCAACATCGGTCAAGGTTTGGGCGGGGGCCACCGTAATGCTGTCGCCGGTATGAATGCCCATGGGATCAAAATTTTCAATGGAACACACAATCACGAAATTATCCGCGGCGTCCCGCATGACTTCCAGTTCGTATTCCTTCCAGCCCAGCACAGACTTTTCGATGAGTATTTGCGTAACCGGACTGGCACTTAGTCCCCAGTGGGCGGCTTGGGTAAATTCCTCTTGGTTGTAAACGACATTACCTCCGATACCGCCAAGGGTGAAAGCGGGGCGGATGATAAGCGGAAAGCCGATATCACCCGACAGCGCCTCGGCTTCTTCAACCGTACGTACGCAACCGCCCTGAGGAACTTTCAGCCCGATATCCCGCATGGCATTGCGGAAAAGCTCGCGGTCCTCAGCCAACCGGATCGTCTCAAGTGTTGCTCCGATTAGCTCGACACCGTATTCGTCCAAAACGCCGCTCTCGGCCAATTCAACCGCGAGATTAAGACTTGTTTGCCCGCCCATGGTCGGCAGCAAGGCGTCAGGGCGTTCTTTTTCGATGATCCGGGTAACGGCCTCGGCATGCAAAGGTTCAATGTAGGTTCTGTCTGAAAATTCAGGGTCCGTCATTATAGTGGCCGGGTTGCTGTTGATCAGGATGACGATAAAGCCTTCTTCGCGCAGTGCCTTGCAGGCCTGGGTCCCTGAATAATCAAACTCACAGGCCTGGCCGATGACAATCGGACCGGATCCAATGACGAGAATTCGTTTTAGATCTTTTCGTTTAGGCATGGAATTGTTTTTCCATTCACCAGGTTTAAAACCTTCGCCTTTTAGGCGAACAGCTTTAGCATCATGAAGATTTGCGGTTTAAGGTTCAAGGTTGAAAGGTTCAGAGGTTCAGGGTTGAAAGATTCAACGTTGAACGCAGAACCCAGAACGCAGAACCCAGAACGCAGAACCCAGAACGGTGAAACTAATTCGTCCAAGCACTTTTCGACTGACTTTCAGTCGGAACAGAAATCTACCTATTTTAGCAGGTAATGGTTTAATTTTTAAGGAGATTTTATGGATATCGCAACCATTGTAGGTGTTATTTCGGCATTCGGCCTTGTACTTATGGCCATCTTCATGGGTGGCGGGTTAAACATCTTTATCAACGTGCCGGCGTTAATGATTGTTGTCGGCGGCACTATGGGGGTGACAATGATTAATTATCCCCTAAAAGAAGTGCTGGGAGTTTTAAAGGTCGTTCGCAAAGCGCTTTTTTCCAGAACTATTGCGGTTAAAGAACTCATCGAGCGGTTTATCAACTTTGCC
>NZ_JAZFTO010000131.1:0-5029 GCF_036446775.1 Candidatus Desulfatibia sp. | reverse complement strand
AACCATCTTTGCCTTTTTGGTTCAAACTTCTATGCAGCGCATTACCAGCCCCACTCATACAGCATTGATTTTCTGCATGGAACCGGTCTTTGCAGCTCTTTATGCCTATGTCACCATCGATGAAAGATTAGGCCTCAAAGGGTTGACCGGGGCCATATTAATTTTTGCCGGCATGTTGCTTTCACAAGTTTCCACGCCGAACAAATTATATCAAAACCAAACCGGCAAAGAGCAGTTCTTGTAATTTCTAAATAACCTCGCAGAAAAAAAAGCGAGACCTTTGAAAAAATGACATGACCGTAGAAAATCGGCAACACTGATAGGGTCTTGCTTATTAGGAGTTAATTATGTATTAACTTTTTAACCTGCCGAGCGAGCTATGTTACGCCCATTGCTGTGAAATAGATTCTATAACTTTCAATTGTACGACCCCAGGGTCGTTTATCGATCACCGCTGCCGAGAGGGAAAACAGACCCTTAGCGGTCGATCCGCTCCGAGGAAACAGGCCGATATGGTATCCAAGCAACATGAGAAACGAAACCTTACGCGGCGGAAGCTCATTGACAAGTACATGCCTACCGTCCGCCGGATAGTCTTGCAATACAACCGCAAACTCCCTCCGAAAATCGACATCAACGATTTGGTCAGCGCCGGAGTTGTGGGACTGCTGCGGGCCATGGAAAAGTTCGATCCGGAGAGAGGGGTAAACTTTACATCTTTCGCCAACTATCATATCAAGGGATCCATTCTCGATGAACTCCGCCAGTGGGATCATTTGACCCGCGGGGAACGGCAAATGGCCAAAAGGATGGAAATGACCTACCTGGAACTGGAACAGAAGCTGAAACGTCAGCCCACCGACGAGGAAGTCGCGCAGGCGATGCAACTACCGCTGGAGAAGTTCTACAAGCACAAAGCTCTTTCCAGGTTGGGCTTCCTCAGTTACGAGGATCATTGGGACGGTAAGGGGGCGGAAGACCTGCTGGAGTTGATTTTTCACAAGGAGTTGAAGCTGGAGCTGACCCGGGCCATCTCCCGCCTGCCGAGGAAGGAAGGAGTAGTGATCGACTTTTACTATTTCAAGGGAAAAACCTTGAAGGCCGCCGCCGAGTTCCTGAAAGTTTCCGAAGGCCGGGCATCACAACTCCACAAACAGGCGATGGAACGTCTGGCAAAAGCTCGACGGGAACTCGAACAGGTTTCCCGACCGGACAGATAGCCCGGATACTTCCTATCCCTCGCCCTTATGCATCAAAACCAAGGGGCAGATCGAGAGAAAAACCATAAGAAAGGATTTGCTATGACAGAAAAACTAAACCCAAAAAAAATAGATGATTCTGAGCAGTTATTGATTTCGAATACGATACAGCTGGATTCTGTTGTTCAGTTACTTATAGAGAAAGGCATTTTTTCAAAGAAAGAGTATTCTGAAATGGTGGATAAAGTCCTGAAGGAATATCAGAAAGGCGAATGAGGTGTCCAACCACCAATCCCACGCACCAAATCTTCTCCCAATTTTAATCATCGATGTAGTTTTTTCTAAAGATGTAGGGAAAATATTCCGAGTATAATACATGGACGGGAAAATATGGGCGATGAAAAAGACGGCGCCCCGATCCCCAAAAGGAGGGTGTGATGATAAACGGCATATACAATATTGATGTGGTTAAGGTTCCGGACAGAAGGTCTCAGGGGAAGGAAAAACAGCCTGTGATGCCCCCACATGAAGCCCGGACACCGGAGGACAAGGTCTCTTTGAAAAAAAATCCGGCCGAGGAAATAACGTATGGTATGCTTCCAAATGCCGCTGTTACGGCTTCGACTTACAGCACCTTACGTGAAATGCTTGTTGGGATTATGGAAGAGCAGGGCATAACGACCCGGATTGCCTCCGGAGATACCTCGATTGATTTCAGGGATCTCACACCCGAGAAAGCCAGGGAGTTGATCTCAGAGGATGGATACTTAGGCGTGGAGCAGACATCTGAACGCATTGTACAATTTGCCTTATCTATCGCTGCTGGTGATCCGAACAGGCTTGCAAAGATTAAGGCAAGCATTGATAAGGGCTTTCAAATGGCTGCAGAGGCCTTGGGCGGGGTCCTGCCGGACATTTCCATGGAAACCTATAATGCAATTATGGACAAGCTCGATGCCTGGGCCGAAAGTTTTGATGAAGCGTCAGCACAAACTGATAATCATGCATCCGGTTAACCAGGAAGCGGCTTGGAAGGTATCATCATCGAACAGTAAAAACGGATATTTTTCCCCCTACTCAATAGCAAAGCTAGTGGTTTTGGCACTATACCTGACAACATTTAGTCCGCTACACTTAGGAGGGCCTTTCAAGCCAAAAGTAGATATAATTAAATGATCGCCAGGCTTTAAGGCTTGATTCCCAGAACGAAAAGCCCAGCATTAGAAAACCGGCACCCAACAGATAAGGCCGATATGTCTCGAAAAAAGCAAGCTTTCCCAGAAACCCGGCTGAAGCGCCGAATACGACAAAAATAGCAGACCCGATACAGCAGGAAGCTGCCAGAAGTGATGCTATTACGGTTCCAATGGTTGATGCATTTTCTATTTTCATCTCCCAAATCCTCCTATTAAATACAGCAACTTAAATTTGAGATGTCTTTATTGAACGACAATGAAACTGTTTTTAAGGATTCCGAGAGGGTTGGGAACATGGGTAGCGAATCAATCACCTCATCAATCGTGTTTTTGTTTTTTATGAGAACCATGGCTTCGGCAACCAGCTCACCCGCATTAGGGGCGAGTATATGCACACCCTGGATCTGTCTCGTTTCAGGATGGATTACCATTTTAATCAAACCTTCTGTTCGGTTCATTATGATCGCTTTGGGGATGTTTTCAAAAGAAACTGTCCGGCAATTGCAGACACCCATCCTTTTAACTTGTTCCTCTTCCGTCAATCCTACACCGGAAAGTTGCGGGTCAGTAAAAACAGTAAAGGGCACTGTGCTGTAATCAATACGGTCCTTTGCCCCTGTCAGCACATTGTTAGCAGCCAGTGTGCCTTCCCTTCCCGCCGTCGTCTCATATCGTGCAGGCAAATTTACCACATCACCGACTGCATAAATATGCGGCAGGGATGTCTGGAGATTTTTATTCACAGCTATTGCCTGCTTTCCATCGACCTCAACTCCGGCAGCCTCAAGTCCAAGATTTTTAGTATTCGGCGTCTTGCCGGCGGCTATAAGGATTTCATCGCCAGCTACTTTCATTTCTTTCCCTTCGACCGAAATTTCCAGCACTTTTTTATCGTTTTCTTTGCCGACTTTTCTGATCCCCTCCGCAGTAACAATTTTGATCCCTTCCGCTGTAAGAATTTGTTCAAGGCGCTCTGCGAGCTCTCTTTCCGCAAAACGCAGGATGCCGGGGCTTCTTTTAATTACCGTTACTTTGCTTCCGAAACGAGAAAACATCTGGGCAAATTCAATACTCACCGGACCTGCGCCTATAATGATAAGCTCCCCCGGGAGTTTTTGCATCTTTAAAGCTTCAATATGAGTCACATATCCAACATCTTCAATACCTTCAATGGGTGGCACTTTGGCTGTCGAGCCAGTGGCTATTATAATCCTTTCAGCATGTAATTTTTTGCCTTTAACCGTGACTTCATTTTTTGAGATAAGTCTTGCATATCCGTCAAAAAAGGTTACAAACTCCAACGCCCTCAATACTTTTTCATATTTTTCGCTTCGCATGCGAGAAACCAGGTTCAATTCATCCTGGATGAGTTCCTGAAAGTCAAATCTTCTGACATGCAGATCAATACCCGGAATGTTATGATTTCGAGCCATATGCATTATCTCACCTGCCCAAAGTAGCCGTTTAGATGGAACACAACCGACATTGACACACGTTCCGCCTAACGGAAGCCCGGCATTTATCATGGCAGTTTTAGCCTTAAGCTCATTGGCGCGGATGGCGGCGGCAAAAGCTCCTGCCCCTCCGCCGATTACAATCATATCAAAGGTTTTCATTTGTTCTTCCTTTTCACATTGGACTATAGGAAATCATTAAACTCGTTATTATTGCGTACAGCATGATTTTCTCCATTTTTTATTTGTAGAGTTCTTCCAATATAGGACAATAGCCAACAGGCCCTTTGCCTGTGCACCTCTTGGATAGAAGCAATAGGGCCTTTCTTATCTGCTCAAGATCCGTTATCTTTTTTTCGACATCCTCAATCTTTGTTTCTACGCGTGCCTTAACGTCAGCGCAGGTTGTGCCCGGTTCCACCCGCAACGACAGTAGTTCCGAAATTTCTTTAAGCGAGAACCCAAGTGCCTGGGAGCGTTTTATAAATTCAGTTCGCTTAACTTCCTCCAAAGAATACTCTCTATGCCCACTATTGTTGCGGGGAGGTTCGGGTATCAGGCCACGGCGCTCATAATAACGAATGGTCTCCCGGTTTACATTTGCCTTTTTAGCCAGTTGACCGATAGTCAGCTTTTCCATTTTGTACCTCCTGGAACAATATAAGACACGTACCTTGGTACAGGTCAAGGGTGTGTTGGTAATTTTTTTGAAAAATTTAAACTTAAACTGAATTTTCAGAGAGTTATATTTAGAAAAAAATAATGAGGAAGCTGTTGAAGCCTGGGTGAGTTACGTCATAGGTGAAGAAATTATCATATTTCAGCCAAAGGATACAATCTTTGTCAGAAAAGCAATAACTAACCTCCTTGCAAAAATGAAGTTGGATAATACGTTTTTATCGTAGCCTTGGCCCTCAGATATCTTGCAACGACCTAAACTATCTTAATCAATAAATATTTTTTGGAAAGTAATGGGGTCAAACCTTGATTATTGATTAAAACTAATTGACACTAACCACTGATGCTGGTAATTGTTCAATATGGCCAGACCGCTACGCATAGAATTTAAGGGTGCCTTATACCACATTCTATCCAGAGGGAACGATGGTCGTGACATTTTTTTGGGTGATGATGATCATCAGACCTTTTTAGGTGTTTTAAAAGAGATGTCCGAGCGATT
>NZ_JAZFTO010000130.1:0-13244 GCF_036446775.1 Candidatus Desulfatibia sp. | reverse complement strand
CCCTTGTTGTGGTTGTAACCCTGTTTGTTTTGGGAGGCGGAATCATCCACGATTTCGCCTTTGCATTGATTGTGGGTATCCTGATCGGTACCTACTCATCAATCTACGTTGCAAGCCCTATTCTCCTTATCCGGCAGGCACGCGGAAAGAAAAGAAAATAGTAAAGAATCCTGGCCCAGGCGCCGCCCCAGAGGGGCTCTGCCCCGGCGGGAGGACCAGGCTTTGATTTCACCCCATAGGGGTGCACCTATCTCAAATGGAGTAAATTAAATAACAAATATCAAATATCAAACAATTTCCACTGACCAAAAGGGGAAATCCCAAATAACAAAATACAAATAACAAATAAATTCCAATCGTTCGACCTAGAGGCTCTCGACAGGTAACCGAAATTCAAAATAACAAACTTTGGAATTTCCTTGAGATTTAGTGCTTGTAGTTTGGAATTTCCTTGAGATTTGGTGCTTGTAGTTTGGAATTTCCTTGGAATTTGGTGCTTGTAGTTTGGAGCTTGTTTGTTTTTTGGTGCTTGGAATTTGTGATTTATTTGAAATTTGGTGCTTGTGATTTGTTATTTATTTAATGTTTGGTGCTTGGAATTTGTAATTTATTTGTAATTTGGTGCTTGGAATTTGTGATTTATTTGTAATAAGGCAGAGCCGGATAGCTCTGACCCCCGCAAGGCGGGACAGGCTTGGCCCATCGAAGATCCCGCCATGCGGGAAAGGACCAGGTTTTTCAGGACTAAATAAAACTGCTGCGTCTCTTTATGGAAAAATTTTTACCATGGTTTAAACTCAAAAGTGTTCCCGGAATAGGGAACTATCTATGCAAGCGGCTTATAGATCGCTTTAGCTCACCGACAAGTATTTTAGAGGCATCCCGGGAGGATCTGCTAAAAGTTGACGGCATGACTTTGCGTCTGGCAACGGCGATTAAAAGTCACAGAATTCCCGATACGGTCAAAAAGGACATCGACCTGGTAATTCAAAAAGGCTATGATATCATAACCCTGGCGGATGATGTTTACCCGCCCTTGCTGCTGCAAATACCGGATCCGCCCCCTTTCTTATATGTTTACGGCCGCCTTGACGGCTGCATCGAAAATATTGCCGTGGTCGGCTCCCGGAATGCAACTAGTTATGGTATTTCAACAACAGAACGGCTATGCCGGGATTTGGCTTCCTTAAAATATAAAATCATCAGCGGTATGGCCCAAGGAATTGATACGGCGGCCCACCGGGGCGCATTGTCGGGCAAGGGTCAAACTATCGCCGTTCTTGGGAGCGGCCTTGAAAGAGTCTACCCGGCCGACAATCGAAAACTTTTTCATCAAATCTCGGAAAGCGGCGCTGTCATTTCGGAGTTTCCTCTGAAGACAGAGCCTGAGGCCCATAACTTTCCCAGACGAAACCGGATTATCAGCGGAATTTCCCTGGGAACCGTTGTCGTGGAAGCAACCAAAAAGAGCGGGGCACTCATAACGGCCCGTCTTGCAGCCGAACAGAACCGGGAGGTATTTGCCATACCGGGGAGCATTCACTCCTTTAAGAGTATGGGGACCCACACCCTCATTAAAGAGGGTGCCAAACTGGTTGAACGCGCCCAGGACATCATCGAAGAACTTCCGGCCGCAGTCAAAGCGCCTGATAAAGAAGATCAGCCGGCTCCCAGGGAAAACAAACCAGAACAGCCTTTGCTTTCTTCAGAGGAATCATTGGTGTATAAAACCCTTGAGCCCTATCCTGTGCACATCGATGATCTTGTCAGAAAGCTTTCCATCGCACCTGGAAAACTTTCGAGTATACTGCTGCACCTCGAACTGAAGGGCATTGTGCAACAGGCACCGGGCAAACTCTTTTCTGTCGCTGATCATTGATAGTTTAATATTATTGAGGAGTTATAAATCTAACACTTAAACGACCCCGCGGCAAGCCACGGGGTATCAACAATTAAATATTTTACTTTTAAAGAAACCAGCTTATATTCTATACTTAAAAAAACTTGAAACGAGGGAAATTGTGACAAAGCCATTAGTCGTTGTAGAATCACCTACAAAAATAAGAACACTAAAAAAATACCTGGGCCAAAGCTACAACATAGCTGCAACCGTTGGGCATATCAAGGATCTCCCGCCCAAAGAAATCGGTATCGACATTGAAGCAGGATTCAAGCCGAAATATACTTACATTGCCGGAAAACAAAAAGTGGTCCGGTCTTTAAAAAAAGCCGCCGGTGATGCCATGGATATCTATCTTGCTCCCGACCCGGACCGAGAGGGTGAAGCTATCGCTTGGCACACGGCCGAAATCCTCAAGAAAAAAGGGCGCAGATTTCACCGTGTCCTTTTTCATGAGCTTACCAAAAATGCCGTCAATGAAGCTATCGAATCTCCGCAAGAACTTCACTGCCATAAGTATGAAGCCCAGCAGGCCCGCAGGATACTAGACCGGCTTGTCGGCTACCAGATCTCACCCCTTTTGTGGCGCAAAGTAAAAGGCGGCCTCAGCGCGGGCCGGGTACAATCGGTTGCCGTGCGCATTATCTGTGAAAGAGAACGTGCCATACAGGCTTTTGAACCTGAGGAGTACTGGTCGATAACCGCGCATCTTGAAGACAACGCGCCGCCGCCGTTTACGGCAAAACTGGCCAAAAAGAGCGGCGAAAAGATTAAAATTTCCGATGAAAAGGCATCGAATGCCACGCTTGAGGCTCTGGCCGCAGAAAAGTATATTGTCGAAAAAGTAACAAAAAAGACCAAAAAACGGAATCCTTTACCTCCTTTTGTCACCAGCACTCTTCAGCAGGAAGTTATCCGCAAACTCAGGTTTTCTGCCAAAAAGACCATGGTTGTGGCCCAGCAGCTTTACGAAGGTATTGATCTTGGACCCGGTGAACCTGAAGGTCTTATCACCTATATGCGTACCGATTCCGTCAGGATCTCAAAGGAGGCTGCCGGCGAGGCCCTCCAACTTATCAGGGAGCGGTTCGGTGAAAATTATGCTTTAGACAAGCCCAGGTTTTTTAAAAATCGTAAAAAATCTCAAGATGCCCATGAGGCCATTCGGCCGACATCCGTCTATAATACCCCGGAAAAAATAGCTCCGTTTCTATCCAAAGATCAGCTGAGCTTATACCGCCTGACCTGGCAGCGCTTTGTGGCTTCCCAAATGAAACCCGCCCTAATAAATCAGAATTCAGTATCGATCAAAGCCGGTCCCTATCTGTTTACTGCCAGCGGATCATCGATTCAATTTCCAGGCTTTATGACTCTTTATCTATCAGCCGATGCTGAAATAGAAAAAGAAAGTCAAAAGAAAAAAGAGCCGCTCCCCCAGCTGGTCGAAGGCATGGTTTTGAAACTCAACAAATTAGAACCGAAACAGCATTTTACAATGCCGCCGCCAAGGTTTTCCGAGGCATCTTTAGTCAAAGAATTAGAAGAAAACGGGATCGGCCGTCCCAGCACCTATGCCGCCATCCTTTCAACCATCAGAGAAAAAGGGTATGTGGATCTGGTTAAAAAATATTTCAGGCCAAGCGAACTGGGATTTATCGTTAACGACCTTTTGGTGCAAAGCTTTCCTGATATTCTTGATGTCGAATTTACCGCTAAGATGGAGAACGATCTGGACCGCATAGAAGCTGCCGACGTCGATTCTTTAGAAATTCTCACCCGCTTTTACAGCCCTTTTAAAAAGGAACTCGACGCGGCTTCCAAGGGGATGCTCAACTTAAAAGGCGTTGGCCTGCCCACGGCCCTTGCCTGTCCCCAATGCCGTGCCAAGGTCCATATTAAAGTCGGCAAAAACGGACATTTTTTAGGATGCAGCGGATACCCGGAATGTACCTACACCAGCAACTACACCCGCGACGAAAAAGGCAAGATTCATCCCGTTGAACCGCCTATTGAAGAAGTTTCGGACAAGTTTTGTGATAAATGCAAACAGCCAATGGTTGTAAAACAGGGCAAGTACGGAACTTTTCTCGCCTGCAGCGGTTATCCGGATTGCAACCACACCCAATCCCTATTTTCCGATAATGCCACCCGGGAAACTGGTGTCCACTGCCCGCAAAAAGACTGCGGCGGCAATCTTGTTGAGCGCAAATCGAAACGTGGCAAAATTTTCTACGGCTGCAGCCGGTTTCCGGATTGCACCTTTGCAATCTGGAACAAACCAATAGCTAAAGATTGTCCCCGGTGCAATGCTAATTTTCTGGTAGAAAAATCCACCAAAAAAGACGGGACCTCGCTTGCCTGCCAAACCAAGGGCTGCGGGTTTAAAGAAAAAGCTTGACAATAAGAACCTTGGCTGTTATAAGTGGACCAAATTAATACATTAAAAATTATTATGAAAAATACTTCCACCATTAACAACCTTATTAGCCTTATTATTCTCCTCGTAGTAGATGTACTTATTTGCTACGAGGCCAAGGGGTTGATAATGGTATAAATTTTACCTCAAAACAAAATACAAAATCCGTTATCAGCCCTAAAAGCCGGTAACGGATTTTTTTTGTCCTTAATAACAACTTATTCGCAAAGGAAGGTACGCAAATGAAACTAACAGGCGCGCAAATTATGATGAAAGTGCTCAAAGAGGAAGGTGTAGACACTATCTTCGGATATCCGGGCGGTGCCGTCATCGAAATTTATGATGAACTTGCCAAATCGGATATTCGACATATACTGGTCCGCCAGGAGGCCTGCGCGGTTCACGCCGCCGACGGTTATGCCCGGGCCGGAGGTCGGGTGGGGGTCAGTCTGGTGACGTCCGGGCCCGGGGCCACCAACACGGTAAGCGGCATTGCATCCGCTTATATGGATTCCATCCCGGTGGTAATCTTTACCGGCCAGGTTCCCACCCATCTGATCGGGAATGATGCCTTTCAAGAAGTCGACATCGTGGGCATCACCCGACCGTGCACCAAACACAACTACCTTGTAAAGCGTACCGAAGATTTGGCCAGAATAATCAAAGAAGCATTCCATATAGCCAGTTCCGGCCGCCCGGGACCGGTCCTGATCGATATCCCCAGGGATGTGTCCGCCACTGCAATCGACTACAAACCCCAAAAAAAGGTTGAACTCAAGTCATACAATCCAACGTACAGACCAAATATCAAACAGCTGCACAATGTTGTTAAGCTGATCAAGAATGCCAAAAAACCGGTGATTCTAGCCGGCGGCGGCGTCATTCTTTCAAACGCTTCTGAGGAGCTTACGGAGCTTGCGCGTAAAACTCAAATTCCTGTGACCAACACCCTCATGGGCCTGGGAGGATTTCCGGGCACAGATCCATTGTGGCTCGGTATGATCGGGATGCACGGCACCTATCGGGCCAACATGTCGACCGGCGAGTGCGATCTTTTAATGGGTATCGGTGTGCGCTTTGACGACCGGGTTACCGGCAGGACGGATGCCTTTGCAGCCAATGCCAAGATCGTTCACATTGATATTGATCCCACATCCATCCGTAAGAACATTCCGGTCACCGCCCCGGTTGTCGGTGATTGCAAAATTTCACTTGAGCAACTGAACAGGCTTCTGGACAAGGAAGACCTGGGTAATCTCAAGAAAAAGCGCAAAAAATGGTTTGATCAAATTCAGCACTGGAAAAGCACAAAAACCCTGTCCTATAAGCAGACGGATGTGATCAAACCGCAATTTGTGGTCGAAAAACTTTACGAACTCACCCAAGGCGACCTCATTATGACTACCGAAGTGGGACAGAACCAGATGTGGGCGGCCCAGTATTATATATTTGACAAACCCAACCGCTTTATTACCTCAGGGGGCCTGGGCTGTATGGGATTCGGGCTTCCGGCCGCCATCGGGGCGCAGCTGGCCTGCCCGGACGCACTGGTGGTCGATGTTGCCGGAGACGGCAGTATTCAGATGAACATCCAGGAATTGACAACCGCCGTCCAGTGCGGCCTTCCCGTCAAGGTTGTTATCCTGAACAACGGCTATCTGGGCATGGTCAGACAATGGCAGCAGCTCTTTTTCGGCCAGCGCTATGCCTCCACCTGTCTGGATTTTGCTCCGGATTTTGTGAAGCTGGCTGAGGCCTACGGCGCTGTCGGCCTAAGGGCTACAAAGCCCGAGGAGGTCGAGTCCGTATTGAAAGAAGGCCTCTTTTCCAAGGACACCGTTATGATGGATTTTGTGGTCGAAAAAAAAGAATGTGTTTACCCCATGGTTCCCGGAGGTGCTCCAATTACGGAAATGCTACTGGTATAACATCGTTAAAGGCATACTAACACCTAAACTGATCGGTTCCAGGTTCAGGGTTCTAGGTTCAGGGGTTATAACATCTTAACATTACTCAACGTTACAGCTCAATGTCAGGATTGGTCTCTTTCACCCATTGGGTGAAAATTACTTGCCGCCTCCACGGAGGCGTAACTCTTTTGGATTTAGCCTGTTAGGGCTCATCAACCCGGAACCTTGAACGTTGAACCTATCAACCCAGGTAACACTATTTCGTCGCGAAAAAAAGGATGTGACCCATGACAGAAGAAAAACATGTGCTTTCGATTCTGGTCGACAATGAACCCGGTGTGCTCTCCAGGATTGCTGGTTTGTTCAGCGGCAGAGGGTATAACATTGAAAGCCTCTGTGTAGCCGAAACCATCGATCCTCTGGTATCGCGGATTACGCTGGTCACCAAAGCATATCAGCCTATGATTGAGCAAATCGAAAAACAGCTCAACAAGCTCATTAACGTCATCAAGGTCCACGATCTGACCGGCAAAGCATTCGTCGAGCGCGAAATGGCCCTGATCAAGGTCATAGCCAAACCCGAAAACCGTGCTGAAATTCTGCGAGTGGTCGACATTTTCAGGTGCAAAGTGGTTGATGTGGGGACGGAGCACTACACCATCGAAGTCACCGGTGATGCAGGTAAACTGGCTGCCATATTGAACCTGCTCAAACCCATAGGAATCAAGGAGATCGCAAAAACAGGCATCATCGCACTGTTTAGGGAACCCAAATAAAGGAGGATATAATGGCGATTATCAATTTTGGCGGTGTTGAAGAAGAAGTGATTACGTCCGAAGAATTTCCCCTGGAAAAAGCCCGGGAGGTGCTTAAAGACGAAACCGTGGTAGTCTTGGGTTACGGCGTTCAGGGACCGGGGCAGGCCATGAATTTGAGGGACAACGGCATCAACGTCATCATCGGGCAGCGGGACAACAGTAAAACTTGGGATAAAGCGGTTGCCGACGGTTTTGTCCCCGGCGAAACCCTTTTTACCCTTGAGGAAGCCGCCCGCAAAGGGACCATTGTGCAGTTTCTGCTTTCAGACGCCGGTCAGGTTGCCACCTGGCCGCAGATAAAACAGTGTTTAAATGAAGGTGATGCGCTCTATTTTTCACATGGGTTCTCAATCGTTTACAAGGATCAGACCAATATTGTGCCTCCTGAAAACGTCGATGTCATCCTGGTCGCTCCCAAAGGATCGGGTCGTACCGTTCGAACCAATTTTCTGGACGGCAGCGGCATCAACTCCAGCTTTGCCGTGCGCCAAGACTTTACCGGCAGAGCCAGGGAAAGAACCCTGGCCCTGGGCATTGCCATAGGCTCGGGTTATCTTTTCCCCACAACCTTTGAAAATGAAGTCTACAGCGATCTAACCGGCGAGCGCGGAGTTTTGCTGGGCTGTCTGTCCGGAGTGATGGAAGCCCAGTACAATACGTTGCGCAAGCACGGGCACAGCCCCAGCGAAGCCTTTAATGAAACCGTGGAAGAGCTTACCCAGAGCCTTATTCGACTGGTGGCCGAAAACGGTATGGACTTTATGTTTGCGAACTGCAGCACCACCGCCCAGAGGGGGGCACTGGACTGGGCGCCGAAATTCCGCGATGCGGTTCTGCCGCTCTTTGACGAGCTATATGAACGCGTCGTATCCGGCGTCGAAACCAAAAGAGTTCTGGAAGCCAACAGCGCCCCGGATTACCGGGAGAAACTGCAGAAAGAACTCGACGTAATGCATAATTCTGAAATGTGGCGGGCCGGGGCCGCCGTAAGGTCCTTGCGGCCTGAAAATCGATAAAGGGAGAAAAACATGGAACCGATTCTGTTATATGACACTACCTTAAGAGACGGAACCCAAGGGGAAAACATCAGTTTTACGGCTAAGGAGAAAATCCAGATTGCCAAACGGCTGGACGACTTTGGCATCCATTACATCGAGGGCGGCTGGCCGGGTTCCAACCCCAGGGACATACAGTTTTTCGATCTGGCCCAAAAGACGACCTTCAAACACGCGCGTATAACAGCATTCGGCTCCACCCGCAAAGCCCGTATCGCTGCCTCTGAAGACTTGAACCTGCGGGCGCTTTTGCAAAGCAATACTCCGGCGGTGACCATCTTCGGTAAAACGTGGAACCTCCACGTCGAGAAGGTCATAAAAACCACCCTGGAAGAAAACCTGGCCATGATATTCGAGTCGGTTGAATTTCTAAAAAATAATGATCGCGAGGTGATCTACGATGCCGAACATTTTTTCGACGGATATAAGGATAACCCCGACTATGCCATGCAGACCTTAATGGCGGCGGTAGACGCCGGAGCGCAATTTATAGTGCTTTGTGACACCAACGGCGGCACCCTTCCTTCTGAGATCGAATCGATCATGAATGCCGTTCGCACGAGCTTTGGCGACAAATACAATACTACCGCAGATGCGCTGCCGTTTAAATTTGGCATTCATACTCACAATGACAGCGGCCTGGCGGTGGCCACTTCCATCGCAGCCGTCGAATGCGGCGCCGTAATGGTTCAGGGAACCATCAACGGCTATGGGGAACGCTGCGGCAATGCCGACCTGACCTCCATCATCCCGATTCTTTATTTCAAAATGAACCGCCCCTGCGTTTCCAGTGAAAACATGACTAAACTGAAAAAGCTTTCCCGGTTTGTAAGCGAAACCGCCAACATGATTCCACTTAACAGCCGGCCTTTTGTGGGCAAAAGCGCCTTTGCCCATAAAGGCGGCGTTCATGTGAATGCAATCATGAAAATATCCAGGGCCTATGAACATATGGAACCCGCGCTTGTGGGCAATAAGCGCCGTGTGCTGGTGTCGGATCTTTCGGGTAAAAGTAACGTGGAATTCAAAGCCAAAGAACTGGGCGTCGAACTGGGAGCCAACGGGATTGGCAGTCGTGAAATCGTCACCGAAATCAAACGCATGGAACAGGAAGGGTATCAATTTGAAGCTGCAGAAGGATCCTTAAAAATTCTGCTGGAAAAGTTTTCCGGCCAGTTTAGGCCTTTGTTTGAACTCAAATCCTTCAGGGTCCATATCGAAAAGGACGCCGAGCGACCCTGCAGTGCCCACGCCACCATCAAAATTTCCGTGGACGACAAAGAAGAAATCACCGCTGCCGAAGGGGACGGACCGGTCAGTGCGCTCGATAACGCGCTGCGCAAAGCTTTGTACAAATTCTACCCGGAGATTGAGAACATGCGCCTGATCGATTACAAGGTGCGGGTCATTGACGGGCGTGCCGGAACTGCTGCAAAAGTGAGAGTGTTGATCGAATCACGGGATCAGGATAATATCTGGAGCACCATCGGTGTTTCCGAAGATATCATCGCAGCCAGCTGGCAGGCCCTGGCAGACAGTGTTCAGTACAAGCTGTCCATGGCACACCATAAAAAATAAAAAATGAACGTCGAACATTGAACATCGAACGTTGAACATCGAATAATGCATGCTACCATTTATAATAAAGACAAAGCGAAGCGCCTTCCACATTCGACGTTCGACGTTGAGCGTTCGATGTTCGATGTTCAAATTGTTGCATCTGAAATTACGACTAAACCTTCATATCACTTTGAAATTACGCATACAGGTCAGGAGTTCTGAAATTACAACTAAGAAATTAACGCTAAAAAGGAGCAGAACCGTGAAAAAAAGGAAAACCAACGCCGCAGGACAAATGCTTGGCCCCGTCCTGCGGCCCATGCTCGCTCAATAAAATCGCTGCACGATTTTATATAACTCCCGCAATACAGACTGCGGGATCAATTTGACAAAATTTAACTAGTGCCCATCCATAAATAAATTTGAGCACTAAGCAGTTTCCAATTCATAATAAGGAGTAAAACAATGAGTGAACGTGTAATAATATTCGATACAACGTTAAGAGACGGCGAGCAATCTCCGGGAGCCAGCATGAACGCAGCTGAAAAACTGCGGCTGGCCATTCAGTTGGAAAAGCTGGGTGTAGATATACTGGAAGCCGGTTTTCCCATAGCATCCCCAGGAGATTTTGAAGCTGTTTCCGGCATAGCCGGCAAGATGCAGCGTACCGAGGTTGCCGCCTTGGCGCGTACTTCCAAAACGGATATCGACCGTGCCTGGGGCGCAATCCAACACGCCGTCAAACCCAGAATCCATACCTTTATCGCCACATCCGACCTCCACATGCACTACAAGCTGAACATGACCAAGGACGAGGTTCTGAAAACCGCGGTGGAATCGGTCAAATATGCCGCTTCCTTAACCGACAATGTTGAGTTTTCAGCCGAGGATGCCTCCCGCAGTGATCGGGATTTTTTGTGCAAGGTGTTCGAAGCGGCCATTGAAGCGGGTGCCACGACCATTAATATTCCCGATACCGTGGGCTATGCCATACCCGAGGAATTTGCAGACCTGACAAAATATGTCATGACCCATACCCCCAATATAGGCAAGGCCGTAGTAAGTGTTCACTGCCACAATGACCTGGGCCTGGCTACGGCAAATACTATTGCGGCCGTATGTGCCGGTGCCAGACAGGCGGAAGTGACTATCAACGGCATCGGGGAAAGGGCCGGCAATACGTCCTTAGAAGAATTTGTAATGGCCATGCACACCAGACCCAATTATATTCCGTTATCCAGCAATATCAAAACCGAGCTTATTTATCCCACCAGCCGCTTGGTCACGATGATCACCGGCATCATCGTGCAGCCCAACAAGGCCATTGTAGGAGCCAACGCATTCGCCCACGAAGCCGGCATTCATCAAGACGGCGTACTTAAAAATCCCATGACCTATGAGATCATGAAGCCTGAAACCATAGGGCTCAGCGGCAGCAAGCTGGTGCTGGGCAAACACTCCGGGAGGCACGCGTTGCGCAACCGTTTAAAGGAACTGGGATATGATCTTTCCGATGAAGAATTAAAGCTTGTTTTTAAAAAATTCAAGGAGCTGGCAGATAAGAAAAAACATGTTGTGGATGAAGATCTTGAAGTTATTGTTACCGAGGGAATTTTACGAACTACCGAGACCTTCCGCCTGGAATATCTGCATGCGACATGTGGAACAACCGTTATTCCCATGGCAACCGTTAAGCTCACAATAAACGAACGATCCGTCCAAGGTGCCGGTTACGGCAACGGACCCATTGATGCTGCTTATGACAGCATTGCCAAACTGACGGGAACCGCATCGGAACTTTTGAGATTTTCGATAAGCGCCATTACCAGCGGCACGGATGCCCAGGGCGAGGTTACGGTACGCTTGAAAGAAAACGGCCTGATTGCCCTTGGTCGCGGGGCAGACCCTGACATTATCACCGCCAGCGTCAAGGCCTATATCAACGGATTGAACCGCCTGGAATATTTGAAAGCCCACCCGGTCGATGCAACCGAAGGTTTGTAATTGCCGCTCTATAAAAAAGCTGAAGGGGCTTTCCAAAAGCCCCTTCAGCTTTTTTAACACCTTTTTATTAAGCGGCGCAGCCGCGTTTCATAAAATCGCAAAGCGATTTTATTTACCAAGCATACCCTTTTTTAGCTTTTTATCTGCCGGTTTGTCGCCCAGCCAGATTGAAAAAACAGCTTTTTTAAAAGCCGGTCCCGGTATTGTTCCTTTCAGTTTGCCTTTGATATAGACACTGATACCCTGCCCCGGAATATAGATGATGTCGTAAATGTCGTTTTTCTTGGCCTCATCGGTAAAAAAAGCGTTGAACTGGTTTATTTCAGGCTTGATCGGTTCAATATTGCCACCGGTGCCGTTTTTAAAACCTTTATTCCAACCATCAATAAGTTTTTTGCTGGATACTCCGTTATAAATAAAATGCATTCTGATGGCCATGGGTTCATCTGTTGCCATAATCTTGAGAGGATCCGTCTCCTTTTGCTTAAGATAAAGGCCGCCGGCATAAACCTTGATAAACAGTTTTTTGCGCAAGCCGGCCCCGTTTAACAGTAATTTATCCTTGCCCGCCATGAGGCTGTCGGGCAGGGTGACACTGCCGATTTGCTTTGCATATGCCACGGGCGTCATCATGAGTAACGCTAAGGTTATAACTATCAGTCTTTTCATAACCACATTCCTTTCACCAATTAAACAAGTTCGGTTGCCTGGCCGGCAGTTGGCCGACAGGTAGATGCGCTTCCCGCGCTTTTACGCTTTAGCCTTAATTTCTTCGGGCTAATCTCCCATCTTAGCCATATAATCATCATACTTGGTTTCAAGAAAAAGCTTATGCTTGGCTTCCTCCTGGGCTAGAACTTGGAAGAGTTTTTTGCCTTCGGCGTCTTCGACTTCTTTTTCAAGCTCGTTATAAAGCGCCAGTGCCTTTTCTTCACGTTGCATGGCAAGCATCAAAAGATCATTGTATGCCATGCCTTCTGTGTATTCCATTTCAACAACATAATTGCTGCGCTTGATGTCCGTAATCCATTTGAGTTTATACTCCGCTACACTTTTATCAACACTTTCGGTCAGGAATTTTTCTAAAAGGGCCTGGTGCTTGCGCTCTTCAGCGGCAAATTCCTTGAGCATCTCCTTGGAACCTGCAAAAGGTTCTTTTTCACTGATTCCATCGTAAAACTCGGCCGCTTCCTTTTCCTTCTCAACGGCAAAATCAATGATGGCCTCCAAATTTTCAAACTGCATGTTGCTCTCCTTTCAATTTGCTTATTAAATCACCAGGTTAACCGGATATTTTACCAATGCTAATTTAATACCCTTTTCAGTAAATATCCTGGTCCAGAGGGCCAGGCTTTGATTTCACCCCATAGGGGTGCACCTATCTCAAATAGAGCAAATTAAATTCCAAATAACAAATATCAAATATCAAACAATTTCCACTGACCAAAAGGGGAAATCCCAAATAACAAAATACAAATAACAAATAAATTCCAATGACCGAAAAAACAAATAACAAACAAAAGAATAAAAAAATAGTTTTAGCCCTTGTTTGGAATTTGAGACTTGGAATTTGTGATTTAT
>NZ_JAZFTO010000129.1:0-6060 GCF_036446775.1 Candidatus Desulfatibia sp. | reverse complement strand
GTAGCCCGGGCCGTTTTTACCAATCCCGCCCGAAAAAAGACCATAATTTTTCTAAGCCAAATCATATTATTTTATTGATATATTATCAATGACCATACAAAATAAGCCAATAACATATAAATCCTACCATATCTTGTGTTTATTCAATAAAAACATACTTCACCTTGTGTTTTTGCTTTACAATTACAAAACTTCCTGCTACTGATAGTATGGTTAAGGTAAAAATGAAAAAAAGGTTCTACACCACAACAGGAGATTTTCTTGTATGAAAATAAAAAAACTGGAAATAAACGGATTTAAGTCCTTTTACGAAAAAGCCAGCATTGAATTTCCTCCTGGTATTTCGGCCGTCGTAGGTCCAAATGGCTGCGGCAAGAGTAATATTGTCGATGCTCTCAGATGGGTGATGGGGGAACAGAGTGTTAAGCAGCTTCGTGGAAAATCTATGGAAGACGTAATATTTGCCGGTACTAACGGTAAACACCCCTTAAACATGGCAGAGGTCTCCTTAATCCTTTCCAATGACAACGGCACCGCCCCTGAAGAGCTCAAAGATTTTACCGAAATCATGCTTACCCGACGCCTCTACCGGTCCGGTGAAAGTGCCTATTTCATTAATAAACAGCCCTGCCGTCTAAAAGATATTCACAACATCTTTATGGGCAGCGGTTTAGGATCTAAGTCATATGCCGTGGTACAACAGGGCAACATTGGTACAATTACAGATGCCGGGCCGGAAGAAAGACGATTTATCGTCGAAGAAGCTGCCGGAATCACAAGGTATAAGGCACGTAAAAACGAAGCGCTCCGCAAAGTCGACTCTACCAATCAAAATCTTTTGCGAGTAAACGATATAATTTTTGAAGTAAAGCGGCAGATGGCCGGTCTTAAACGTCAGGCCCGCAAAGCCGAACGTTACAAAAGGTATCAGGATCGCATCAGAGAACTCGACATCGGCCTTGCCCTGCACTATTACGATGACTACACGCACAAAATAAATGAAACCGATACATTATTAAAAGATCGTAGGGATACGGATCTCGGGCATACCTCGCAACTTAAAAAACTTGACGCAGCGCTGGAAGAGATCAAGTTGCGGCGCTCACAAAAAGATCAGGAAATTTCAGAGCAAAAGTCTAAAAGATTTGAGACTCAGCGAAATATGGACCGCCTTGAGAATGATCTGGCTCACCTTCATAAAGACATAGAGAGGCTCAGCCATGAAATAGCCGGGCTTGAATCTGCCCACCAAGACTTTGAAAAAAAGGACCGGAATATTACCGCCGAAATCTCCCAGGTTGCAGACCTGAATACCGGCATTAAAGCCCGGATCGAAAAGGAAACTAAGGTCCTCGATCAACAGCAGTCGTTTGAGCAAAAAATTAAAGATCAATTATCAGTTCTGCATCAAGACCTTGAAACTTCAAAAACAAAAGTTATGGATCTGGCGACCCAGGAAGCTCGGCACAAAAATATCTACCAGAACGCCACCAATAACAAAGAAAGCCTAACAAAACGCCTTAAACAAACTGATGCCGAAGAAATCAAAACCGCTCAAGAAGTCACACAGCTTGAGCATAAAGTGTCTCAAACCGAAAAAGTGTTTCAGGCACACCACGCCAAAATAGACGATCTGACCCGGCAGATTGCCGATATTAAGAAGCAACTGGAAGAGAAGAGCGGTTTGTTAGGCAAGCAGGTGAAGCACGTTCAGACCCTGGATCTGGAAGGCAACCAAGCCAAATCGACTTATACCACTTTAAAGAAAATGGAAGACAACTTTGAATGGTACAAGGACGGTGTCCGGGCCGTAATGAAAAAAGCAGGCCGGGAAGAAGGCAAGAAATCGACAGATAAAACCAGCGGCCCTGAAAATGACGGTATTTTAGGGCTGATGGCTGATATTCTCGAACCGGAACCTTCCTATGAAACCGCTGTGGAAGCAGTACTTGGGGAATCATTGCAATACATACTTGTCGAGGATCAAACAACAGGAATCGGCTCCATCAACTATCTGCAAACAACCCGAGCCGGACGCAGCGGTTTTATTCCGGTTTCTTCTGTTAAAAACTTTGAATTGGAGCCCCAAAAAAAGTCCGATTCTCAAAAAAAGCTGTTGGATTATGTATCTGTTAAACCAGGGTTTGAAAAAATCGCCCAAGCCCTCCTGGCACATGTTGTTGTTGCCGATGATATGCAAGAAGCCCTAAAAATATATAACAACAACGGCCGCATGCAGACTATTGTTACTATAGACGGCGATATTCTTTCACATCAAGGCATTATGATCGGAGGCAGCCAGGACAACCTGTCAGGTATTCTGGCAAAAAAGCAGGAACTGAAACGCATTGACCGTTGCATCAAAAAATTAATTCCTAAACTGGAATCAGCACGTAGCGATCAAAAAGAACTGGAATCCAAAGTCCGCACCGTTGAAAGCAAACTGCAGCAGCTCATTGAACAAAAAAATAAAGTGCTCCAACTCGAAATCGAAGCGGAAAAGGATCTTTATAAAGCTAACGAAGACTTAAAACACTCCCGCCGCCATCTTGAAATCGTACATTTGGAACAGCAGCGCCTTCTGGGAGAAAAAAATGATATTGATGAAGAAATAACTACACACAACCAGGCACTAACTGATATCGAAAACGCCGTTCAAACAGCCCAGAGCAAGGTCACAGAAAAATTAGACCAGATCAGTTCTTTATCATCGGAGCTTGATGATTTTAATCATAGCATCGTAGACCTTAGACTCAATTTAACAGCTTTAAACGCCAAGCTGGAAAACAGCAACAATGCTTTAAGACGACTTAAAGAATTCCAAAATGACGGATTAAAACAGATCGAACAGCTTGCAATCGAAATTGTCCGAAAAAAACAAAAAAAGACCGATTCAAAACAAAAAATTGTAGATTTTGAACAGACCCTTGCCGGTATGTATGATGATTTGCAACGTCTGGAGGAAGCTCTACAGCGCAATGAGGCTGACTACACGTCCATTGATGCCAAGATGCAGGATAATGACAGTACTATTTCCACGATACAGACCAAACGTGAAAAAATACTGCATAAGATCCGCATGCTTGAGCTTGAGCAATCCCAGCAACATCTTCAACGCAAAAATATTGCCGATCGTCTGCAAGCCACATACCACACTGCGATTGCCGCCCTTCAATCAGAATTTGGTTCTGCCGCGGAAAACATGGAGATGGCCCCGGATGAAATGGATAACGAGCTTGACCTTTACAGAAAAAGGATCGCCAGAATAGACGATGTCAATCTCGGTGCCATCAAGGAGCATGAACAACTAAAAGAACGTTATGACTTTCTGTGCGAGCAACATGAAGATCTTGAGCAGGCTGTGGAAGATCTCCATAAAGTTATCAAAAAGATAAACAAGATTACCCAGGAACGATTTCTTAAAACGTTTGATGCCATAAACCAAAAGTTGAACGAAGTTTTCCCCCTTCTTTTTGAGGGCGGCTCAGCCAAACTCATCCTTACTGAACCGGATGAACTTCTTGATACCGGCGTAGAGTTTATGGTCCATCCGCAGGGGAAAAAGCTGACCAGAATGAGTCTGTTGTCCGGAGGCGAAAAAGCGCTCGCTGCCATCGCTTTGATCTTTTCCATATTTTTAATTAAGCCCGCCGCTTTCTGTCTAATGGATGAAATTGACGCGACCCTTGACGAAGCCAATATTTTTCGATTTAATGATCTGCTGAAAATCATCGGGAAAAAATCTCAAATCATTATGGTAACGCACAATAAAAGAACTATGGAATTTGCCGACACACTTTTCGGCATTACCATGGAAAATAAAGGCGTTTCCAAGATTGTTTCCGTAGATTTTGAACGCCGAGAAGGATAAACCGGCCTCCGGCTCGTAGAGCCTACGCCTCGGAGAGAAAGAATAGCCACAAAGGCACCAGGTTTACTTAAAAGATGAACATCGAACATCCAACATCGAATGGTGAATAAAAAAACTAATGTTGAACATCGAATGATGAATAAAAAAAACGAATGAAATTAAATTGCAGAGCAAAGCGACATCATTATTCGATGTTCAACGTTGGACGTTCGATGTTCAGTCTGTTGGACGTTCAGTCTGTTGGACGTAACTGCTCAATAACCTCGGGAAAAAGGGCTTCAGGGTTAAGCGTTTCGCGCTTTTTTCCTTAGCCATTGATTCCATTGGGTTAATACCATGGGTGGATCAACCCCTGAACCGTGAACCTTTCTTTTAACCCTGAACCCCTGAACCTCTCCGAGGCGTAGGATCGTGCCTCTACGAGCCGGAGGCCTGAACCGTGAACCTTGAACTCCTTACAAAAGAGCCTAAAGAATCAAAAGGTTTTTTTAAACGCCTGAAAACCGGCCTTTCCAAGACCCGCCAACTGCTTACAACCGACATTGACGAACTTTTCTCAAACAAGCGCAAAATCGATGACGATCTTCTGGAAGAACTTGAAGAGTTGCTGATAACATCGGATATCGGCGTCCAGACCGCCATGGATCTCATCCAAAGCATTTCAAAAAGGTCTGCAAGCATTTCTGATGCCGGTCAACTCAAAGACGCTCTGAAAGAAAAGATACTCGCGCTGCTCGGCACCAAAACGCCACCGCCGGCACCACTGGCTGCCAAGCCCCATGTTATCATGGTGATCGGCGTCAACGGAGTCGGCAAAACAACTACTATCGGCAAGCTGGCGGCCAAATTTGCAGTATCGCAGAAGAAGGTTCTCATCGCGGCCGCCGACACTTTTCGGGCGGCAGCCGTCGAACAGCTTGTGATATGGGCTGATAGGGCCGGGGTGGATATTGTCAAGCACAAAGATAAGGCCGATCCCGCCGCCGTGGCCTATGACGCCATTGAAGCAGCCGTGGCCCGGGGGGCTGACATTGTCATCGTTGACACTGCCGGCCGCCTTCACACCAGCGTAAACCTGATGGAGGAACTCAAAAAAATCAAACGGACCATCGCCAAAAAGCTCCCGGACGCACCCCATGAAATTTTGCTGGTTCTCGATGCCACAACCGGCCAAAACGCGCTGTCCCAGGCTAAAATGTTCAACGATGTCCTCGGCGTTACCGCAATTGCCCTTGCCAAACTCGACGGAACCGCCAAAGGAGGAATCGTTGTCGGTATATGCAATGCACTTGAAATCCCATTAAAATATGTCGGCATTGGAGAAAAAATTGAAGATCTGCAGGAATTTGATCCTGAACTGTTTGTAGATGCTCTGTTTTAAGGCCACGGAAAGAGCAAATTAAATTCCAAATAACAATTATCAAATATCAAACAAATAACAATGACCAAAAGGGGAAATCCCAAATAACAAATTACAAATATCAAATAAATTCCAATGACCGAAAAAACAAATAACAAACAAAAGAATAAAAAAATAGTTTTAGCCCTTGTTTGGAATTTGAGACTTAGAATTTGTGATTTATTTGAAATTTGGTGCTTGTGATTTGTTATTTATTTGTAATTTGGTGCTTGGAATTTGTGATTTTAGACATAAAACTCCAAGGCAGAGCCAAATATCGCTGACCTGGCTCTCAGAGCAGGGCAAAAAGGGCCATTTATGGATGGACACTACTTAGTATTCTTTGGGGGTACTATTAAGCTGGGAAAGCGTAAACACCGGGCCGTCTTTGCATACGAATTCTTGACCGATATTACATCGTCCACACATGCCGATACCGCATTTCATACGGTTTTCAAGAGACATGATGATCTGATCATGGCTGTAACCAAGCTTGTCCAGCACCGGCTGGGTAAACTTTATCATGATGGGAGGCCCGCAGATGATCGCGTAAGTATCTTCATCAGCGTTAGGTGCTTTCTGTTCTGTAATCGTGGGCACAAACCCGATGTTATATTTCCAGTCCGGATCATCTGTGGCATCCACCGTAATATGCACATTAATATCATCGCGGGCTTCCCAGGCAGCCAGTTCATCTTTATAAAGCAGCATACCGGGTGTCCGGGCGCCGTATATCACGTGGATGTCCTTAAACTTGGATCGATTGGCCGGATCCAGCATATACACGATG
>NZ_JAZFTO010000128.1:0-24601 GCF_036446775.1 Candidatus Desulfatibia sp. | reverse complement strand
AATAAAAAAAGCGACTGTTAAGCTGCTTGATTTAATGACAAAAGTATGGTCGGGGCGAGTATCACTTTCTCACATCCCTAAACAAAGCAATTGCGAGTCCAAGCATAAATAAAATAGCCACTATATCAAGCAATCCTTCTCACCCCCCTGACTGACACGTTGTATTATTAAAAAGTCGTGTTTTCTAAATTAATGGATGTTAATTGTCAAGATAATTTTTCACTTTTTTCAACCAGCGTCTATTAGCGGGGTAGCGTTATGGGTTAAGGCCGCCACAAAACCAAACAGCCGGTTAAAATCACCGACTGGTACCTTATTAATGGAGGCCGGACCTGATCGAAATCAGACTGGCGGTCTTATGACTGATAAAAAAGGGTTGATTGCCGGCAGAGTCAGGCTTAAGATTGTTCTAATCCCACAAACCGAATTAGTCTCGTCTTGACCCTCCCAGGAAAATTCAATTCTTTCAAATTTGCTGTAATTTTCAATCCTGTAATCCATAGACCCATAAACAACACCAAACTGAAATTCGCCTAACCCGTCTTTATCGAAACGGATGTAGCCGGGAACAACAAGATCTATGTAATCTTTGTCCCAATGCTCCATTTCAACAATACGCCATTTTTCAATATAGTCCCTTTTCATTTCGCATTCTTAATAGTAGCTTGTTAAATTTTGGTAAAATATCAAAATTAATCAAAGAGGCTCAATTGTCGGTCGTCTTTTTTCTTTTTCTTTTTTTCTGCAATTTTTCGGTTTATCTCGGTCCTCCGAGCCTTTCTTTCCTGTGCTTTTTGTTCCTCAATGCGATGCTTTTCCTCGATATATCTATTCAGCTCCTCGGCTTCTTCACCATCAACAAATTCAACCACAAGCTCTTTATCCCCAAGCATGCTTTTGGGAATAATAAACCCTTCCGGTGTTTGATAGAAAGTAAATGTATCAGTGATATGCTTACTACAGTAGCCTTCTGCACCCAATCCCAATTTACATGCTGTCTCGATTTGGGTTGCCTTGTTTCCTATAGTTGATTTTTTTGTCTTGAAGAAATCGCATATGGCATCTGCCGTGATGTAATATTCATTTTCCTTGTCAAATAGAAAGTTCAAACGGGCAATTACATATATTATGGAGGCGGCCCAAATCTCTTTTTTGCCGCGTATTATGGTAAACTTTCGTTTCCGGCCGATTGTATCATACAGCCTCAATGCATAACTTTCCAGTTCCTCATTTAAGTGTTTTGCGCAAAAACTATGAATTATTTTTTTAATCGCATTGATTTTTTCCATTTTATCGCTCTTTCTCATTTAAACCTTCCATATTTATGCACGATTTTTTTACCGTGGTCATGAACTGTTACCATATAATTTATTTCAAGACAATTTTGCGGTTTTATTAATCCTAAACAGAAGGAGGGAATTATGAAAGTTTTCACAGGCCGGCACATTGTGGCTGGAGTATCACAAAACAAATTCCAAAAAAAATCAGGATGAAGCTCTTAAATTGGGATCACCCTGATCCATCTATCTTATTTTATACGTTCTTATCGTAACGGCAGGTAACGTATCTGCCCATCCCATTCACCTTCCAAGCTGTATTCCGCCAGTAACAAAATATCTTCTATGGCAGCACCAATCGGTACCCTTCGGCTGACTTCAAGCACGCCCGGCATGGGCTGGTCGGCATCAATGCGCTTATAAGCGTAACGGGTAATTGTCTTGAATCGTGTGTGAGCAAAATACGTCCTTCTTGCGCTGCCCATTCAAGCACGGTCGGGTCATCTGCCCCAGATAAACCTACATCTTGAATACGCACTATGTCCAAATCTGGTTTGCGGCGTAACAAACCACGTATGATATCGTTGTTGAAGTTTTCATCGGCGGCCAGTTTGAGCATGAGTTATTTTACCTTTGCAGCACTTCTGGCCAGTAAGCGATCCCGAATACCGTGGGGATCAAAGCGTGATTCATTTTGCTTTCGAACTGTTTCTGCTTGGCGTCGTTCTTCCTGCAAATAATCGTCTATTTCCGGGCGCTGTCGCAAATAATAACCAATTGCTGAATAGACGTCGGCTAAGTCAAGAGTGGGATATTGTTGAGTAATTTCTTCAGCCGTGGCCCCTTCTAAAAAAGCTGTAACTATTGTATCAAGAGTTACGCGGGTTTTGCCGATTCGCACCACACCTTCAGAATCTACTGTAAAGGGGACTAATTCTTTTTCAATGGCAAGGGTCATTGGATTTTCCTCCGCCGCTATTTAATCTGTAGTTTATTATTGAATAACATAGGGTGGCCGGAACTTCAAATATTTTCATTTAGGGTTGAGAGATTAAGGTGGCTGATCCTGTAGAGAAACTTATTTTTCGGAAAAATGTAGTTATTAGACGTTATCTGGTTTGATGTGCCATACCAGATACCTTGCCAAAAGTCCATATATCTAATAGTTCCAAATTGTTGTGATAACCATTTTATATCGACAGCATTTGTTTAGAATTATTTGACAATCCAGATTGCCCCTCCATCACTACATTTAGTGATTTCAGCTCTACATCATTTACAGAGTCCATTTTTAGTGAACATCCAAATCACATATGCTTTTTGGTCATTAAGCTTGGATAAAGCATAATATTTTCCTAACATAAGGCTACGATGGGGTTCAAGGGGTTCTTTGACAATTAAATAAAGTCGGCGCGACTTGCGCAGTCTGGAGGCACTTATGGCAACAGTTTATATACAGAAGCGTAAGTGCAAGTCCCGCAATAGTTGTGCCATCAGGTACAGAGATCCAATCACATGCAAAACCAAGCACTACAAGACTTTCAGACGGCATCGTGATGCAACATATGCTGCGCATGATTTGAGGATGATGATAGATCACGGCAAGCTGTATGAAATTCCAAAAAGCACTTGAGTTTTTGTCAAGTGCGCATACGCACACAGGTTTATAACTATAATAAAATACACATAAAATAAATCGCTTGAAATTAATGGGAGGGGGGATAATAGCGAAAAGAGATCATTTCCTACCAAGACAGGCAGAACAATTACAGGGACTTACGCTTACCAAAACAAGTAGGCTACCCATTTGCTACCTTTTAACCAAAACAACAAAAAATGGGGATTAGCGTATGTTGCTAACCCCCATTAATTATAAAGCTTTTGGTCGGGGCGAGAAGATTTGAACTTCCGACCCCTTGAACCCCATTCAAGTGCGCTACCAGGCTGCGCTACGCCCCGACAAAAAAATTTTTAACAGCTTACGCGTATTGTGTCAAGCTATGAAAAAAAGACGTAACAATGAGATATTGATACCATAGGCTCCAAGACCACAGAAATGGCACAAGAGTATTAAGTTATTGACAATGCTGCCAATATCGATATACAAGATAATATAGCAAGAATATTAAACAGATAAAAGATTGCAAATGGAAATAAACCCACAAGTTATTGAAAAAAATGGTAAAAAAGAATTTGTAATTCTTCCCTATGAAAAGTTTTTAGAGATTCAGGAAGAACTGGATAATTATGATGACCTTCGTATTCTTCGTGAAGCAAAGGAAAAGGAAGGTGACGCTCCTACAATCAGTCTCAAAGACGCAAAAAATGAATTGCATTTAAAATAGCGAACATGGTGCTGTGCCGGAACCGTATCATGCTTAACTCTATGCAGTCTGGTGAGCTTGGTCGAAAGAGACGACCTCGGATCTTATAATTCCCCTCAAAATTCTTCATGGAAAGTTACCAAAAACCTATCGTGAAACCTCCGCGGCTGGCGCCGGGAGATACCATCGGCATTGTGGCGCCTGCCAGCCCTTTTAGTCGGGAAAAGTTTAACAAGGGCGTGGCTGTGCTGGAATCCATGGGGTTTCGGGTGTCCTTTGACGATGATATCTTTATAGAGCAGGGGTATCTTGCCGGGACCGACGCCCAGCGGGCGGACTTTATAAACCGTTTATTCGCCGACCGAGAGATCAAGGCCATAGTCTGTGCCCGGGGCGGGTTCGGCGCTATGCGCGTACTTGCACTGCTCGATTATGAAGCTATTAAAAAGCACCCCAAGATTTTTGTCGGTTTCAGTGATATCTCGGCGCTGCTGTCCGTATTAGATACAAGATGCGGTCTGGTCGCTTTTCACGGACCCATGGTGACGACGCTGGCAGATGCCGGCCAGGCGACTAAAGCGGCCCTGCTGGCGGCCTTGACATCTGATGTCAAACTGGAACTTGCTCCCGCAAACGGCAGGGTAATTAGTCCGGGACGGGCTTCCGGGCCCATCGCCGGCGGGAATCTAACGACCCTGTGCCATCTTGTGGGGACCCCCTATGCGCCAAGCTATAACGGAAAGATCGTTTTTTTTGAAGACAAGGGCGAGGCGGCCTACAGAATCGATCGGATGCTGAGTCAGATGAAGCTGGCCGGATGCTTGGAGGGGCTTGTCGGTCTGGTGCTTGGTTCTTTTGAAGATTGCGGTGAGTTTGATGAGATTTGCAGGATTACCGCAGAAATGTTCAAAGATGCCGGCATCCCGGTTCTGGCCGGTTTTGACATCGGCCACGGCAAAACCAATATCACGATTCCGCTGGGGATCGAGGCAACCCTTGACGCCGATCAGCAGCGGCTGACGTTTCATGAATCCGCCACTGTATAACGCGACCTGGACAGGCCGAAACCAAGAAATATTGGCCACAAAGGCACGAAGAAAAAAATAATATATATCCTTTGTGTCTTCGTGCCTTGGTGGCAATGACAAATAACAAACGGCGAATAACCAATGACCCCGGTGAAATGCGCTGCGCTGTCACTACGTGAATTTCACGGGGCAAGCAAATGACGAATGACAAATGATAGATGCAATTTAGGGAACACGGAATTCGTATGAAGCAAGTCGACCAAATGATGAAGGAGGCTATAACCGATGAGGTTTTCCCCGGGGGGGTGCTCCTGGTTGCTGCGGCTGATTCCGTAGTATTTTTTGAAACATACGGATATGCTGATATTTTTTCAAAGCGCCCCATGACCAAAGAGACAGTTTTCGACCTGGCATCCTTGACCAAACCGCTGGCAACCACTCTGGCGGTGATGCAACTGGTTTCACAGCAAAAACTTAGACTGGATCAGGATTTAGCATCTATCCTGCCGCAGTTCAAAAACTCGGACAAATCGCGGATAACCATTAAGCAGCTGCTCTGCCATACTTCAGGCCTTTGTGATTATCGTCCCTATTACGAGTCGTTGGATAAACTTCCACCAGAGCGCAGAAAGGACGCTTTAAGAGACTTTCTGGTAAGCGAACCGCTCATAGATCCTCCAGGAGCAAAAGTGCTGTACAGTGACCCGGGGTTTATGATTTTAAATCGGGCTGTTGAGCAGGTTGCGGAAAGAAGGCTGGATCAGTTTGTGGAGGCAGAGATCTACGGCCGGCTGGGAATCGAAAAACTTTTTTTTATTGATCTTGACTCAGAGCCCCGTGACGCGCAATTTGCCGCTACCGAGCGCTGTCCATGGCGTAACACTCTTATAGAAGGTGTCGTCCATGATGAAAACGCCTATGCCGTGGGCGGTATTGAGGGCCATGCCGGTCTTTTCGGAACAGCGAAAGATGTCCATCGTCTTTTGTGTGTGCTGCTGAATGATTTTTACGGACAAGCTGAAAATATATTGTTTAAAAAAGAATTACTGCAAACGTTTTTTAGACGAGACGGCCGCAGCGGCCGGGCGCTCGGTTTTGATGCGCCGTCATCAACAGGTTCAAGTTGCGGCCAATATTTTTCAAAAAAGAGTGTGGGGCATCTCGGTTTCACCGGGACTTCTTTCTGGATGGACCTTGACCGCGGGGTTATAGTGATACTGTTGACCAACCGCGTCCATCCTTCCCGCGATAACGATAAGATAAAAGCCTTCCGGCCACAGTTGCATGATGTGGTCATGACCCTAATTGAGTCATAACTCAATTAAACCCTGAATGCGCGTAAACAAAATGGAGGAGGGTGTTAAAGATAATATTATTAATTTTCCTTGTAATTACAGAATAATTTTGATAACTTTAGTATCTTATTAGCGATGAAATTTAAGTTCGCTATCAAAGAAAAAAGTAGCAGATAAACGGATTGAATGGGCACCCGGCATGGTGCCCAAAACAGAGGTGTCATGAATCTATTTATAGATAAAATTTTGGGCGCATTTTCCAGTGATCTGGCTATCGATCTTGGAACCGCCAATACACTCGTTTATGTTAAAGGTAAAGGTATTGTATTAAATGAGCCTTCAGTGGTTGCGGTTCGCACTGACAACCGCATGAAAAACAAGGTACTGGCCGTCGGCCTTGAAGCCAAGAATATGCTGGGGAGAACTCCCGGTCATATTGTGGCGATTCGTCCCATGCGTGATGGTGTGATCGCTGATTTTGAAGTTACCGAAGCGATGCTCCGGTATTTTATTCAACAAGTGCACAACCGGCGCAGGTTGATCAGACCCAGAATCATTATTGCTGTCCCCTCCGGTATTACTCAGGTGGAGATGCGTGCTGTCAGGGAATCGGCGGAATCGGCAGGATCCCGCGAAGTATTTCTGATTGAAGAGCCCATGGCGGCCGCAATCGGAGCCGGCCTTCCGTTTTCTGAACCGTTTTGTAATATGGTAGTCGATATCGGCGGCGGCACGACCGTAGTCGCCGTGATTTCTATGGCGGGATTCGTCTACAGTAGATCTATCCGGGTGGCCGGCGACAAAATGGATACAGCCATCATCCAGTACATCAAACGGAAATATAACCTTTTGATTGGTGAGAGGACCTCCGAGATCATCAAAACTACCATCGGGAATGCATACCCTGATCCCGATGATGTGGAGACCATAGAAGTAAAAGGCCGAGACCTTGCTTCCGGAATTCCCAAGATTCTCGCCATAGACTCGGAAGAGATACGCATAGCAATTTCAGAGCAGATCGATGCTATTATAGAAACAATAAAGATCGCCCTGGAACAGACCCCGCCGGAATTGGCAGCCGACATCGTCGACCGGGGAATTGTATTAACGGGCGGAGGGGCATTGTTAAAAAACCTGGACAAGCTTATCAGAGAGGAAACCAACCTTCCGATAACCATTACCGAGGATCCCTTATTAACTGTTTGTCTTGGTTCCGGGATGGCTCTCGACAGCATTGAAATCCTCAAACAAGTTATGATTACATAGTTTCATGATCCCGAAAAAAATGGTCGTGATTATTGGCGTGATTGTTCTGATTGCTGCCAACATCATAGCCCTTTCTGTTACAAGCCGCCGTCATGCTTCTTTTGGATCCGGTCGTATTGCCCTTTCGTTCGCAGCTCCTTTTCAGAAGGCTGTTACCCGTTCGATTCGTTTTGCCAGAGGTTTATGGAAACATTATTTTCTTACAGTTTCAGTGGCCCAAGAGAGCTACAAATATAAAAAAGCACTCGGTCTTGCCCAACAACAAAACAACCAGCTTAGAGAACTGAAGCTTACCAACGTTCGCCTGCGAAATTTACTTGATTTTCAAAAAACAATGACAAATCAAGTTCTTGCTGCTGAAGCCATCGGCAAGGATCCTTCTCAATGGTATAAAACTATAATAATAGACAAGGGCAAAGATGAGGGCGTAGCCAAAGGGATGGCGGTGGTGGTCCCCGAGGGAATTGTTGGTCAGGTTATGGATGTTTCCGCGCATAATTCCAAAGTTCTGCTCATTATCGACCCCAACAGTGCCGTCGATGCACTGATCCAACGGACACGGGCTCGCGGGGTAATCAAAGGCGGGTCTTCGGGGCGGTGTCTCTTCAAATATGTTTTGCGTAAGCATGACGTTGGTGTTGGTGAAAGGGTTGTTTCGTCCGGAATGGACGGTGTCTTTCCCAAAGGCCTTGCTGTGGGGCGCGTTGCAGGAGTTATCAGGCGCAGCTCGGGTATCTTTCAAGAAGTGACCGTTACACCTTTTGTAGATTTTGAAAAACTTGAAGAAGTTTTAGTTGTATTGAGTCCTCCCAAGCATTAATCAGTGAGGCGGCCATGACGTACTTTTTTTATATTTGCACATTTGTATTGTTGCTTATTTTCCAGACAACAGTTATGCCTTATTTTCCGCTGTTCGATAGGTTTTATGATCTGCTTGCTCCCTTTGTTATTTACCTTGGTCTTTTCAGATCTGTCCGTGAAAGCATACCAATAATAATTATCTTTGGATTCATAATGGACAACCTTTCCGGGGGTCCTTTGGGCCTGTATTTAACGACGTATCTATGGTTGTTTGCAAGTGTAAGGTGGGTCATTACCATATTGCGTGTGAGGGATAATGTTCTTTTGCCGTTTGTTGTTGCCGCCGGCGTGCTGCTGGAGAATATCATTTTTATGGGGGCCATTACTATGTTTGAGTCGGGTTCACGTTTTTCTCAAGCGGACTTCAGTACGGTTGCTGTCCAGGTGTTATGGGCTCTGGTCACAGGTCCGATTTTCCTTATTTTTTTTAAATATTTGCATCAAAGATGGGACAAATGGTCTGGTGAGATATTAGGCTCCCCGACAAGTTAGTTGAATTTGTGACTTTTTACGGAACTATAAACCTTGACTAAATATTTAAATGTTGCTGATACGGATTGGTACAGACAACGATTAATCCGGGTCATGTATTGTGTTGTAGCGGCCTTTTGTCTCCTTTTTGTCCGTCTGTTCCACCTACAGGTGATTCAAGGAGAGGAGCTAAGACGACTCTCCGAAAACAACAGTATCCGCTTGGAGCATACTGACCCTTCACGCGGATTGATCTTTGATCGCGATGGAAAAACACTGGTGGATAATCGGCCTTCGTTCGACTTGAGTATAATTTTGAAAGACGCCCGGCCCGTTGATGGTACCATTGAAGAATTAGCCAGAGTGATAAATGTTCCGGCGTCCGAACTGATGTTGAAAATTGATCGCAGCAAGGGGGTTGCAGCTTACAAGCCGATTCTTTTGAAGCAGGATTTTGGTCGTGACGCCCTGGCGGCGGTTGAGGTTCGGAAATTCGATCTGCCCGGTGTGGTAGTGGGTGTCAGGCCTCTCAGGCATTCGCTCAACAAGCAGGGCGCTGCCCATCTTATAGGATATTTGAGCGAAATCAATGCAGATGAGCTTAAATCCGGAAAATATCCAGGAACCAAACGCGGTGACTTTATTGGAAAGTTTGGTGTGGAAAAGGCCTTCGAGTCGTTTTTAAGGGGGAAACGCGGCGGTCGTCAGGTCGAGGTCAATGCCACCGGTCAGGTGGTTGAAGTTTTGAAAACCGTTGATGCCCAGCCGGGACATAATATTTATCTTACCATTGATCAGATGTTGCAGAAAAGGACCGAGGCGCTTTTAAAAGGACGAGCAGGTGCTGCATTGGCCATGGATCCTGCGACCGGGCATGTTCTTGCCATGGCCAGTTCGCCTTCATTTGATCAGAATGATTTTGTCGGCGGGATGTCCTATGAAAAATGGAGTGCTCTTATCTCCAACCCTTTCAGACCCATGGAAAACAAAGCCATCCAGGCGGAGTATCCGCCGGCATCTACTTATAAGATTATAACTGCCATGGCCGGCCTCGAAGAAGGTGTTATCGATGAAAAAACCATCTTTCATTGTCCGGGATATTATAAATATGGCGATCGTGTTTTTCGGTGCTGGAAAAAGAAAGGTCACGGTAACGTCAATGTTATCAAGGCATTAATTGTATCATGTGATGTGTTTTTTTATCAGGTGGGTCAAAAGCTGGGGGCCGACCGCCTGGCATGGTATGCTAAAGCCAGTGGTCTGGGGGCACCCACCGGTATAAACCTGGACCACGAGGCAGAGGGTTTAATTCCTACCACAGCCTGGAAGAAAGAGCGCACCGGCAAAGCCTGGCAGGGGGGAGAAACGCTTTCGGTGGCTATTGGACAGGGGTACGATCTTGTGACGCCCATACAGATGCTGGTCTTGACTTCAGCGATTGCCAATGGCGGCGTAATCTATAAACCAATGATATTAAAAACAATAAAGACGGCTGAAGGTAAAATTGTCATTCAAACTCAAAGCCAGGTTAAAGGTAAGTTGCCGGCCAGCAGCCAGACATTGGAGCTTATTAAAAAAGGCCTGTGGGGGGTGGTGAACGACCGTAGGGGAACTGCGAAGGCGGTCCGCATTAAAGGCATCGATGTCAGTGGGAAAACAGGCTCAGCACAGGTGGTTGGCCGCAAAGATGACGAAGAGACCAGCGAAACCGAAAAACCGGACCATCTGAAAGCACATGCTTGGTTTGTGGCTTATGCACCATCAGTTGACCCGCAAATCGCTGTTGTAGTTATTATCGAACATGGGGAATCCGGAGCTAAAGCAGCGGCTCCGATTGCCAGGGAGATGATACGAGCCTATTTGAAAAAAGCCGGGCCCGGCAAGCAGCTAAAGGCTGAAGGCTCAATGCTCGAAGGAGAGGTAATTGCCGCTAACCGATAGAAAGCCAAAATTGAGGGATAACGCTCAACTGACACCAATAACAGATAACCAATAACGGATAACACCTAATTGAGTTCTGGCTCAATTAGGCCAGGAGCTAAGCGACTATGTTCGACCGGCGGTACGTACAATATTTTGACTGGGGCTTATTGGGGCTTACTGTTCTACTTGGATCCCTGGGGCTTTTGACGCTGTATAGTGCTGTTATATCGGAATCTCCCACGCTGCACAAGATTCTGCATATCAAACAGTTGATCTGGTTTGGTATTGGATTTGCCCTAATGATTGTTTCATTTTCGCTGAATTACAAATTGCTGTATCGATGGGCTCACGCAATTTACATAATAGGCATTATCCTTCTGGTTTGTGTTTTACTATTCGGGAAATATGTCGGTGGTGCAAAGCGCTGGCTCCTGTTGGGCCCTGTATCTTTTCAGCCGTCGGAGCTGGTCAAAATTGCAGTGATCATCGTTTTGGCTCGCTATTATTCAAGAGTTGCAAATCCAGCAGGTCTTACCTTGCGAGAGATTTTTGCCCCCTTTATGCTAACGATTATACCTTTCCTTTTAATTGTAAAGCAGCCTGATCTGGGAACCGCAATGCTGGTAGCCTTGATTGCCGGTTCAATGACTGTTTTTGTAAAAATTGAAAGGCGCTCGCTTTTATATATCATTGTTTCATGCATGCTAACCGTTCCCCTGATATGGTTTTTCATGAAAGGATACCAGAAAAAGCGTATATTGACTTTTTTGAATCCGGACAGCGACCCGCTGGGCGCAGGCTATCATATTATTCAATCCAAAATTGCCATCGGTTCCGGCATGTTTGCCGGCAAAGGATTTTTGAAAGGAACCCAGAACGCGCTCTCTTTTTTGCCGGAACAGCATACCGATTTCATATTTTCGGTTCTGGCTGAGGAATGGGGGCTGGTTGGTAGTGTTATTTTGCTGGCTATTTTTTTGATGCTTATTATCTGGGCCTTGAATGTCGCCCATCGGTGCCGAGACCCTTTTGGAACGATCCTTGCCGTCGGCATTGCCGCCATGATATTCTGGCAGGTCTTTATAAATATTGGAATGGCAATGGGGCTGATGCCGGTTGTCGGTGTTCCGTTGCCGTTTATCAGTTATGGCGGCTCGTCGATTATCACCACGATGATTAGTGTCGGTCTTTTAATGAACGTCAGCATGAGACGTTTCGTGCAATAAGGTAAAACATTTGACTTTTAACAAATTTATTAATAGAAAAAGCATTAACTCGGGTTTTTCATGAAGAATTTATTTTTTATGAGAAATTTGGGCTAAATGGGCGCAACATCAGGAGGCGCTATGAGAAAATCAAAAAAGACAGATTTAATTTCAACTTATTTGGGGGCAGATGGAAATATTGAAGGTACCATCGAATTCAAAAATGCCATAAGGTTGGATGGGCGTGTTAAAGGCAAGATTTTCAGTGAGGCCGGAACTGTAATTATCGGTGAAACGGCTGTGATCAACGCCCGCATAAATGTCGACATTGCAGTTATAATGGGGAAAGTTAACGGCACCATCGATGCCAGAAAAAGAATCGAGGTTTACCCTCCGGCCTGTGTTGTGGGTGATATACAGGCCCCCACGATTTTGATAGAATCAGGTGTGATGTTCAATGGAAACTGTTCCATGAAAGCGCGAGAAGTTTCATCAAAAAAGCCGGTATCTACTACCGATTCTGTTCAGAAGTTCCCGATTCAAAAAAAAGGTAATAAAAAAACCGATTCTATTCAAAAAGTCCCAATTCAGCAAGAAGGTCAAATAAGAGCTGATTCTATTCAGAAACCCGCCGGTCTAAAAGAAGGTAAAGCAAAATAAAAACTACAAAAAACCTTTGACAATTGATGATGGTGGATGGTATAGACCGCCCTTGTTAAAGAGGGTTGGACCTAACAGCTAAAAGATATTTAATTATATCAGCCCACCTGTTTTTTGCGACAGAGGATCCATAAATGAAATTTTTTGGTTCAAACCGGAAACGCTTTTCGGTTTCAGTACCTTTCTGGGTGCTTTTTTCTTTATTTTTTGCCGGAAGCGCTTTGGGTTCGGGCGGCGGCATAACAGTGATGCCCGATGCATCCTTATTCATTCAGATCGTCAATTTTCTATTTTTAATTTGGGTTTTGAATGTTCTTTTGTATCGGCCGATCCGTAACATACTGATTCAAAGAAAGGAAAAGCTTAGCAACCTGGAGCAAAATATCGAAACCTTAAGCAGTATTGCCCATGAAAAAGACCGTGCATTTACTGCGGGCATTAAAGAGGCCAGAGCCAGAGGATTGAAAGCGAAAGAGGCCTTGATGCAAGCGGCGGCTGACGAGGAAAGAGAGGTTATCGAAAAAATAAATGAGAAAGCACAGGCTGACCTTGCTGAGGTACGTAAAAAAATAGCAAAAGATGCCGAAACCGTCAGGGCGTCCCTGCAGCAAGAGATTGATGCGTTTGCAGACGCTATTGGTGAGAAAATTATAGGGAGGGCTATTTGATGAACTTGATAACGATAAAATGGCCTGGAATAAACCGCAAGCGTTGGATCGTTAAGAAAGGAGCGATGGTGATAGGCATTACGACTCTCGCTCTTTTTTGCGTTGTCGGTATTGTCTTGGCGTCGTCGGGCGAAGCAGGCGGAACCAAAGGATGGGTGGCGATCGACACATACCGCGTGATGAATTTTACTGTTTTGGCCGTCGCTCTTTTCTTGCTTTTGCGAAAACCGGCATCTCAGGCGCTGAACGCTCGCATTAAAGGGATCGAAGAACATCTGAGTGAATTGGAAGCCAAAAAAAAGGAAGCCGAGAAGCAACTGGCGGCCTATCATGAAAAGTTTGCAACGCTGGAGCAGGAGGCCGAGAAGCTGATTGACGAGTATATCCGGCAGGGCAATGAAGCCAAGGAGAGGATTCTAGCAGAGGCGCAGGCTGCTGCCGAAAAACTCGAGGAGCAGGCCCGCCGCAATATTGAACATGAGTTCAAGCAGACCAAATCAAAATTGCAGGAAGAGATACTCGTAAAGGCGCTTGCCAAGGCTGAAGAGCTCATCAAAAGTAAAATTACGGCCCAAGACCAAGAAAAACTGGTAGAAGAATATCTAGAGAAGGTGGTGGCATAGTGAAGCATCTAACGATTGCACGGCGTTATGCCAAAGCACTTTTAATTATCGGCAAAGAAGATGGTCAGGCGGAGGCCTATCGAGAAGAGCTTGACGGATTTACAAGCCTAATAGCCAGAGAAAAGGAACTTGAACAGGCGATTTGCAATCCTTTATACGGCGCTTCAGAACGTAAAAAAGTACTGCAGACGGTCATTGATAAGGTCGATGTTTCCAAAGTTATGGGCTCTTTTCTCCTTTTGCTGTTTGACAAGGGGCGCTTTGAATCTTTGAGCGATATCAATGACTTTTATCAAAAACTGGCGGATGAGCTAAAAAACGTACTGCGGGCCAGTTTGGTTTCGGCTACGGAACTTTCATCCGAGATCGTTGAAAAGATTCGTACAACTCTGTCTAAAAGGACAGGTAAAGATATTATCCTGGATGTAGAGCAGGACCCTAGCCTTATCGGGGGGATCGTTTCCAGAATAGGCGATTTGGTTTTGGACGGTAGTATCAAAACACAATTACTCAATATGAGAGAATCATTAAAAAGGGGTGAGAGTGTATAATGGAACTAAGAGCTGAAGAAATAAGTCAAATTATCAAAGAGCAGATTACGGATTACGACAAGAAAGTTGAGTTGAGCGAAACCGGGACGGTTTTGTCGGTTGGTGATGGTATTGCCCGCGTGTACGGTCTGGAGAAAGTTATGTCCCTGGAATTGGTTGAATTTCCCGGCGGCATCCTGGGGCTTGCGCTGAACCTCGAAGAAGACAATGTCGGGGTGGCCATCATGGGCGAAGACATTCACATCAAAGAAGGGGACATTGTTAAACGCACGCGCAATATCGCTCAGGTTCCGGTGGGTGAAGCCGTGCTGGGCCGCGTTCTTTCGGCAATGGGTGAACCGCTGGACGGCAAAGGGCCCCTCGAGGCCAAAGAGTTCAGTCGGATCGAGAAGGGCGCTCCGGGCGTTACTGACCGCATGAGCGTGCATGAACCCTGTTATACTGGTTTAAAGGCCATTGATGCCATGACGCCGGTGGGTCGGGGGCAGCGCGAGCTGATCATCGGCGACCGTCAGATCGGGAAAACCGCTGTGGCCGTCGATGCCATTATCGCCCAGAAGGACACGGACATTTACTGCATTTACGTGGCCACCGGCCAGAAAAAATCAACGGTTGCCCAGGTCCATGCAGTCCTGGAAAAGCATGGTGCCATGGAATATACGACCATTATAGCCGCATGTGCCAGTGACCCGGCCACATTGCAGTACATCGCCCCTTTCACAGGATGCGCCATGGGCGAATATTTCCGGGACAACAAAATGCACGCGCTCATTATTTATGATGACCTTTCCAAACAGGCGGCGGCCTACCGGCAGGTTTCCCTCCTTTTGAGGCGTCCGCCGGGTCGTGAAGCCTATCCGGGTGACATCTTCTACAACCACTCACGCCTGCTGGAACGGGCTTCCAAGCTGAACGAAGAACTCGGCGCCGGCTCTCTTACCGCGCTGCCGATTATTGAAACCCAGGAAGGTGACGTGTCCGCCTACATTCCGACCAACGTTATATCGATTACCGACGGCCAGATATATCTTGAGCCCGCTCTGTTCTTCGCCGGCGTTCGGCCGGCGATTAATGTGGGGCTGTCGGTTTCCCGCGTCGGCGGCGCCGCCCAGGTCAAGGCCATGAAACAGGTGGCCGGTACCCTGCGACTCGATATGGCTCAATATCGTGAACTGGAAGCCTTTGCCGCCTTCGGCAGCGACCTGGATAAAGTCACCCAGCAGCAATTGACACGCGGCGAGCGATTGGTCGAAATTCTAAAGCAACCCCAGTATCAACCGCTGAGCATGGAAAAGCAGGTATCGATTCTGTTTGCCGGAACCAAGGGTTTTCTCGACAAATACCCGGTGGATGTACTGACCAAATATGAGGCCGGGCTGTACCCTTTTCTCGAAGACAGATATCCGCAGATTTTTGAAGGCCTTAAGGAGAAGCAGGAATTTACCGAGGAAATTGAAAAGCAGATGACCGAGGCCCTGGAAGCTTACGACGCGGAATTCAAAGACACCATTTAGTCAGCAAATCGTCATTTGTCGATTGATGGGTTAATGGTTGAATTACAGACAGCCAATCAATCAATAACTTTAAATATAAGGTCTTAAGTATATGGCGACGTTAAAGGAAGTTAAACTAAAGATAGGCGCGGTTAAAAAGACCCAGCAGATTACCAGGGCCATGAACATGGTGGCGGCCTCCAAGCTGCGCGGAGCCCAGGTAAACATGGTGGGTTTTCGTCCCTATGCGAGCAAGTTTTCCGAAGTTTTGGGAAGCTTGGCGGAAAAAGCCGGCGAGGAGACCAACCCTTTGCTGGAAGCGCGCGCAGAGGTCAAAAAAGTACATCTGGTTTTGTGTACTTCTGATAGAGGGCTGTGCGGGGGGTTCAATTCAAACCTTACGGCCAGGGCCGAGTTGTTTATTAAGGAAAAACGTGAACAAAACATCGACGTTTCAATTACGAATTTCGGGAAGAAAGGCCGCGACTGGTGCCGCAAAAACGGATTTGAAATTATCAACGAGCATATTGGAGTTGTCGGAGGCAGATTTGGATTCAACATCGCGGCAGCAGCCGGCCGACAGTTGATTGAAGGTTATCTTAACAAAACCTATGATGAGGTTCACATTATCTTGGCTGAATTTATTAGTATGGCGAGACAGACCTCCGTATTAAATCAAATGCTCCCCATACTGCCCATGGAATCTTTAGAGGACGAATCCGAGAAAGAAGAAACACCATATTTGGCGGAGCATATCTGCGAACCGTCTCCCCCGGAGCTGCTGGATGAATTGCTGCCCAGAAACGTTTATGTTCAGCTTTACAGGGCTTTGTTAGAGACATCGACCAGTGAACATGCGGCCCGCATGGCAGCAATGGATAATGCTACCACGGCCTGCAAGGATATGATTGAGAACCTCACCCTGATGTATAATAAAGCTCGACAGGCGGCCATTACCGCTGAACTCATGGATATTGTCGGCGGTGCCGAGGCTCTTAAAGGATAATTTCGTTAATAGTTATTTGTTAATGGTATTAAGTTATGTGTTAGTAGGAATTCAAAAACGAATAACAAATAACGAATAATAAATAACCAATTTGGAGGTCTTTAGATGGGAGAAAATATAGGTAAAGTTACGCAGGTTTTGGGACCTGTGGTAGATATTGAATTTGAGCAGGACAATTTGCCAATGATTTATACGGCACTGGCGATTACCAATCCCGCTATCGACGATCAGCCGGATAATCTTATCGTGGAGGTCGCGCAGCACCTGGGCGACAATGTGGTTCGGACCATTGCCATGGATGTCACCGACGGTTTGGTGCGGGGCCAGGAAGTAAAAGATACGGGCATGCCGATCATGATGCCGGTGGGCGAGGCCGGTCTGGGTCGCATTCTCAACGTGGTGGGACGGCCCGTGGACGGTCTGGGCCCCATAAGCCGGGAGAAGGAGATGCCGATACACCGCGAAGCCCCGAAGTTTACGGAACAGGACGTAACGGTTCGCGTACTCGAAACCGGGGTTAAGGTTATGGACCTGCTGGTACCGTTTCCTAGGGGCGGCAAAATGGGCATGTTCGGCGGCGCCGGCGTCGGTAAAACCGTTATCATGATGGAGATGGTTCACAACATCGCCATGCAGCACGGCGGGATCTCCGTGTTTGCCGGGGTTGGCGAGCGGACCCGTGAAGGCAATGACCTGTACCATGAAATGAAGGATTCAGGGGTTCTGCCCAAAGCGGCCCTGATTTACGGGCAGATGACAGAGCCTCCCGGCGCACGGGCTCGCGTGGCGCTTTCCGCCTTGACGGCCGCAGAGTATTTCCGGGATGAAGAAGGGCAGGACGTTCTGATTTTTATTGATAATATCTTCCGTTTTACCCAGGCAGGGTCGGAGATTTCCGCAATTCTGGGCCGGATGCCTTCAGCCGTCGGATACCAACCCACACTGGCCGTTGACCTCGGAGAACTCCAGGAGCGGATCACATCCACGGACAAAGGTTCGATTACATCGGTTCAGTGCGTCTATGTTCCCGCCGACGACTTGACAGACCCGGCCCCGGCAACAACATTTGCCCATCTTGACGGTACCGTTGTGTTGTCACGTCAGATTTCCGAGCTGGGAATCTATCCGGCGGTGGATCCCCTTGATTCAACTTCCCGAATTCTTGATGCTGCTTACATTGGGGATGAGCATTATCAGGTCGCCCGCGAGGTGCAGCAGATTCTTCAGAAGTACAAAGAGCTTCAGGACATTATTGCTATTCTGGGTATGGAAGAATTGTCGGATGAAGATAAGGTAACCGTGGGACGTGCACGTAGAATTCAGCGCTTTCTGTCGCAGCCGTTCTATGTTGCCGAACCTTTTACGGGCATGAAAGGTACTTACGTCAAAATTGAAGATACCGTCCGGGGGTTTAAGGAAATTTGTGAAGGCCAACATGATGATATTCCGGAGCAGGCATTTTATATGGTAGGAGGCATTGAAGAAGTAGTAGAGAAAGCCAAAGAAATTGCTGTAGCTTAATTTGGCAAAATAACATAAGGTTATACCATGGCTGAAAATATAAAATTGGAAGTCGTTACTCCAGAGAAATATGTGGTTGACGAAGAGGTTCAAATCGCGGTGGCACCCGGAGTCTTAGGGGAGTTTGGTGTGCTTATCGGCCACACTCCCTTTTTGACAACCCTTAAAACGGGTACAGTCCGCTTCACGGATGTAAACGGGACTGAAAGATTCGTTTTTGTAAGCGGCGGCTTTGCAGAAGCGCTTCCTGATAAAGTAACTGTGCTGGCAGAATCGGCCGAAAGGCGAAGCGATATTGACATAGAGCGCGCCCAAGCAGCCCAGGAACGTGCTCAGAATCGTTTGGCCCAGGAAAAAGCTGAAGATGTTGATTTCGTAAGGGCCAAAGCAGCCTTGGAAAGAGCTATAAATCGTATTAGGCTTGCCGGTACGAAATAATTGTAGGCACTATTTTACGAATCTTATTTTGATCAACTGCATTTCTCACTGAAAATGGGAAATGATCATTGATTATATTATAAGGGCGGATCTGTTAGATGGTTTGCCCTTATTTTTTTGAAACCGGTTCTATTCCTTTTTTGAACCATGCAGGCAGTTTTTAGTTCCTTAGTTGTAATTTTTTTGCTTTTTGTGGCAAAACTTTTCCCATTCTGCCACTAAGGCACCAAGGCACGAAGAAAGAATAACAAATATATCCTTTGTGTCTTAGTGTCTTTGTGGCAAATAATTTTGGTTCCGGCTTGTCCGGGTTAGGGAATAGGTTAACGAGCAAGATGTCACACATTCCGGGAAAACCAGCGATAATAATACTTGCGGCAGGTTTGGGCACACGTATGAAATCAGACAAGGCCAAAGTGTTGCATGAAATTCTTGGCAAGCCCATGGTAACGTATGTTGTTGAAACAGCCCAAAAGGTTGCCGGTAATGATATTATTTTAGTTATCGGCCGCCAGGCAGAGAAAGTTCGTCAAATTGTATCAGAAACCCACCAAGTTCTTTTTACAGTTCAGAAAGAGCAGTTGGGGACAGGCCATGCGGTTACGTGTGCGTTGTCTGATATCCCGGAACATGCCCGGCAGATAATTATTCTATGCGGCGACATACCGCTGCTAACTACCGATACGATTTTGAGATTTTTGGATGATCACGTTAACGCCAATCGGGATTTAACCCTATTGGCAGTTGAAATCGATAACCCCGCTGGATATGGTAGGGTTTTGATTGATGAAAATGGATATGTAACCGGGATAGTTGAAGAAGCAGATGCAACCGAACAGCAAAAAAAAATCAAAACGATTAATACTGGAATCTATTGTGTAAAAAAGGAGTTTTTGGCCGAATCGCTGCTAAAGATTACGCCTGACAATGTGCAAGGTGAATTTTATTTAACAGATATTGTCGAGATAGGATGTAAAGAAGGTAAAGTTGTTGGGATGGTTGTGGGAAGTGATTATCAGGAATTTACGGGCATAAACACGGTCCAGGATTTGATTAGGGTTGAAAACATAATGCGCAGTCGTTAGACCCTTAATTGTAAGGTTTGTGTTTTTTCTGGCAGAAATTTTGCCATTCTGCTACAAAGACACCCAGGCACGAAGACAAAAAAAATTGAATATTTCCTTGTATTTTGGTGGCTTAGTGGTCAATATTTTTTGGTTGCCCGTTTCAGCTTCAATCAAGATTGGATTTTAGTTACACTATGACTACCCTGTTCCGTTTTCGGGGCTCGTTAGGGGTGGGGAATATATCTTGACTTTAGATTATATCAAAGATTATATTGAACGAAGCTATCATGAGGTGCAAGATTGGATCACGAAAAAGTTTTGAGCCAGTTTGATGAAATAGAACAGAAAGTTGGGAAATTGATTGATGTTCGCAAGTCACTTGAGGCGACCAACTTGGAATTTAAGACTAAAATTACGCGGTTAGAGGAAGAGCTTCAAGGTAAGGTTGAAGCGGAAAACAATTATCAAGAAGAAAGGGCCTTGATCCGGTCAAAGGTTGATAGCCTTTTGGCCAGGCTGGAGGATCTTACAGAAACTGAGTAGAGGCCATAAAGTACGGATTGAAAAGGTAGAATACTTAACCATTGGAACAACTTGTCACAATAGAGCTTTTTGGACAGCCGTATACGTTTAAGGCCGAATCAGACGTTGCCGATGCCAAAGAGGTTGCTGATTATTTGGTCAAAGAAGTCACTAAGATTGAAACTCAACATTCGAGCAAATCACCAGGTGTAACGAAATTAGCCACTATGATTTTAGCAGCATTGAATATAGCTAATGAAAATATTGGGCTTAAAAACAAACATTCGGTTTTGTTGAGAGATATTTCTAAACGATCCGCAAATCTTGTCAATACGTTAGATGCTGCTGTAAGAGGTTAAAGATTTTTACAAGTTGATGCCTGAAATCTGACAAGTTGTATGCTGCCAGCTCATACTTACTGCATGGGCCCTAGATAAAAGCAGATGCTTTCTGTTATCCTCCCGGGATAAGGTGCGATTTTGAAAGTATTTGAATTTTAGCTGAACTGAGTGTGACCCCTGCCGTGTTAGTGATTGGAAGATGTTCTTTGACCCAACATTTATTGAAGGGGAGCTTTCCCTGATTTTGGTGAGCATGTTCTGCTTGCACAGAAAAGCCTAAAGAAATCAAAAGGCGCCCACTTAGTTATTTATGGTTCAAAGACCTGCCAACACGGCATTATGGCGGGGGTCCTGCTCAATTCAGACTTTCAAAAGAAGCGCAGCCATAATGAGACCTAATCTATCTGATTTAGCAAGCCAAAACATCTAGGTGTATGGAATTTAAAAATTGAAAACAAACCATCGCTAAATCAATTTTTTGGGCACCCTTACCTTTTTCCTCCTTAAGACCTCATTAGGATCAACCTCGTATTTTTGATGGCGTCCTAAAAAGCCCCATCTACTACGCCTTTTTATCCCGCCGAGGTTTGGCGGTGGTATATGAACCTTTTTACCTTGGCACGGCGTAGCTATGCGAAGACGGCTTAGCCATCTATATCAGAATATTTCATGATGTATATCAAACACGCGCCTAACATATTATGAGGTTTGATATTCATGATTAAATGTTCGGAAAAAGAGTAAATGAGAACAAGGTAAAATTAAAAACATTAGGTATAACGTTTCCGGGGGAGAAGGAAAATGAATACATACAATGTATTAATAATAGTCGTCGTCGGTTTCGGGCTCGGTTTTGCCATCGCGTATTGGTTCAAGGGTAAAATTTTGGACCACAAGGTCAAAGCTACTGAACAGGAAAGTTTGCGCGTATTAGAGGATGCCAAGCGAAAATCAGAGACACTGCGAAAAGAAGCTGGACTCGAAGTGAAAGATAGGCTTTTTAGAATGAAAAGCGACTTTGATTCAGAAACCAAAGAGACTCGAGCTGAATTAAAGAAAACTGAAAGAAGATTGATACAAAAAGAAGAAAATATAGACCGCAAAGCCGACCAATTCGAACGCAAAGAACGAGAAATTTCACGCAAGGAAAAAAGTCTTGCTAAAAAAGAAGAGGAAGCAGAGCGTAGTAATAACAAGTATAAAGAACTCATTGAAGAACAAAAAAGTCAGCTCGAAAAAATATCCGGCTTGACTGCCGAACAGGCCAAGGAGTTATTAATTCGGGCCATGGAAAACGAGGCTCGATATGAAGGTGCCAAGCTTATCAAAAGGATAGAGAATGAAAACAAAGAGGAGGCGGATAGAAGAGCCAAAAAAATCATGGCTACGGCCATCCAAAGATATGCGGCTGATTTTGTTGCTGAACGGACGGTCTCGGTAGTTCAACTTCCCAACGATGAGATGAAGGGGCGCATAATCGGGCGAGAGGGCCGCAATATCCGCGCTCTTGAGGCGGCAACAGGTATTGATCTGATCATCGATGATACACCTGAAGCGGTTATTCTGTCGGGCTTCAACCCTATCCGGCGCGAAGTTGCCAGACTTTCGCTAATGCGGCTGATTACGGACGGTCGCATCCATCCGGCACGTATCGAAGACGTTGTTAAAAAAGTAAGCAAGGAAATTGATTTAGCTATCAAAGAAGCTGGAGAACAGGCCGCATTTGATTTGAGTCTTCACGGGATTCACAGTGAGCTGATTAAGGTTATCGGCCGGTTAAAATATCGTACCAGTTATGCTCAAAATGTTCTGCAGCATTCTATTGAGGTGGGGATTCTCGCTGGTATTATTGCTTCCGAATTGGGCCTTGATGCGAAACTTGCCAGAAGAATGGGGTTGTTACATGATATCGGCAAGGCCATAAATCACGAAGTTGAAGGTCAACATGCTGTGATCGGTTCGAGACTTGCCAAAAAGTTTGGTGAAACTCCAAAGATCGTACACGCTATTGCTGCCCATCATGAAGATGTGCCTCCGGATTCTGTGTATGCTTTGTTGATACAAGCTGCTGACGGGCTTTCAGGCGCCAGGCCCGGGGCACGCAAGGAACTGATTGAAAACTACATTAAGCGGCTGGAAGATCTTGAAAAAATAGCAAATTCATTTAAAGGTGTGGCAAATACTTACGCTATCCAGGCCGGGAGGGAGCTTAGGATCATTGTCGAGAGTGGCATTATTTCCGATGAAGAATCTACGTTGCTGAGCAGAGATATCGCCAAGAAGATAGAAGAGTCGTTAACATTTCCCGGTCAGATCAAGGTAACGGTTATTAGGGAAACAAGGGCTGTTGAATATGCCAACAAGTAAGTTTGTATTTCATAAATGAGATAGAATTGACATGACGAACCTAATTGATATTCTTCAAGAGCGGGGGTTTATTGAACAGACCACCCATGCGGATGAACTGCGTGATTACCTCAAGTCAGAGGATGTAACCTGTTATATCGGGTTTGACCCCACAGCATCCAGCCTCCATGTCGGCAGCCTTGTTCCCATAATGTCTCTTGCTCATATGCAAAATTGCGGTCACCGTCCCATAGCGCTCATCGGAGGCGGGACCGGACTTGTGGGTGACCCCAGCGGAAAGACTGAGATGCGGCAATTACTGACAGCCCAGATGGTGGAAGCTAACGCTCTTGGGATTAAAAAGCAGCTGTCTCGTTTTCTCGACTTTAGTGACGGCAACGCTCTGATGTTAAACAACGCCGATTGGCTGACCAAACTGGAATATATCCCTTTTCTTAGAGATTTTGGACGTCATTTTTCAGTCAATCGTATGCTAAAAGCCGAAAGCTATAAAATGCGCCTTGAATCTGAAGAGGGCCTCAATTTTATTGAATTTAATTATATGCTTTTACAGGCATATGATTTTATGGAGCTTTATGATCAATTTGGGTGTAGACTCCAGATGGGAGGTAGTGACCAGTGGGGCAATATTGTTGCCGGAGTCGAATTGGTACGCAGGGTTCGTCAAAAAACGGTTTTCGGTATTACCTTCCCCCTGGTTACTACCAGCAGCGGTGAAAAAATGGGCAAAACAGCCCAAGGGGCGGTATGGCTGGCCCCGGACAGGACATCTCCTTATGAGTACTATCAATATTGGATAAATACTGACGACAGGGATGTTGCCCGCTTTTTGGCCCTTTTTACTTTTTTATCTATGTCTGAAATCAGGAAGGTTGAAAAGTTAAGTGGTGCTGAATTGAACAGCGCCAAGCAAGTGTTGGCATTTGAAACCACCAGGCTTGCCCATGGGAAGGAAGAGGCCATGCAGGCGTATCAGGCTTCAGCCAGCATGTTTGGTGCCCGCGTTGTACCAGAGGAAATTATGCCTTCAAGCACAATACCCCGGCAAGCATGGGACAGTGATGACACTTCCGTGCCGCATTCCTATATCAAGATTGATCAGTTAAAAGCCGGTGTCCCGGCCTTCAAGATATTTCATCAAGTAGGACTTGCCGGTTCCCGAGGCGCTGCCAGAAGGCTTATCGAACAGGGCGGCGCTTATGTCAACGACCAGCGCATCGCGTCTTTTGACCAATTAATTACGGCAAATGACATTAACGATATGGAAATATTATTACGGTCAGGGAAAAAGCGGTATCACAAAATTAGGGTAGGATAACATCGTGGAACGGTTTTATTGCGGTTTTATCTTGACAAAAGCTTTATAATTATTATAAATGAAAATGTCAGCCTTAATCGATCGGTGCAATTATCACTAATCGTCTTCAGCTATTTTTTTCTAAGTTGTTATTGAGCTAATCCTGCCCTATTTTTTTGCTGACTACATTAAAAAGGGGTTGACAAAACAAATTACAAACGTATAATGGGTGTTCCTTTGTGAAAGGGAAATGCCGTCAAAATTTGATGGTATTCTTGATCTTTGAAAACTAAATAGTGACAGCTTATCGAGTTATGGCTCAAGTCAAAAGGTTGTCCTTTGGGACAACTTGATCGATTTAATTGGAGAGTTTGATCCTGGCTCAGAATGAACGCTG